>NZ_BPPH01000032.1:0-25323 GCF_021602765.1 Acinetobacter sp. KAM396 | reverse complement strand
ATTAAGTGAACGCTATCGAAATAGACGGAAAAGATTCGGTTTACGCATTAACTTAATCGCTGCACTGGTAAACCGGATAAATTTTCAATAATGACTTTCGCAAGAGATCTAATTTAAACACGATAAAATAGTCATGTGATCCATATAGGCATATTTCATTTGCAATTCATGCAAGTTGAAATATGCCTTTTGTGTTTTTAGCCATGACGTTCAACTTTATTTTTAATTTTTCATCAATTTTGCATCAATCCCACCTGCTTCACAGTTTGAGTAAAAAATGGCGAAACGATCCACGAGTTGCGTTATCTGCTACACATTTTTTAAGGGACTTTTCAACTTTTCTGCATTTATAGGGCAAGTTGTGTGCTTGTGCAAAATCTAACAAAGCTCTGTGTGTTGTATAAGAAATAATTTTTAGAGTGTGAGTTTCTCAATTTGAATTATGAATATAGCGGGCGATCACATAGCGACAGTCATCGGGTACAGTTGGCGGTAACGACTCGATTCTAATTGATCGTTTTATTCATGAGAAAGTCATGAAAAAGCGTAGATTTGCGTATGAATGAGAAGTTTGAATCTTGATTGAAACAGCCATGTAGATAAATCTGCATAGCTGTTTTTTAGATCACAGTCAAATGGACTGAGTTTTAGACCGCATAGCGACTCATTAAAGTCAGTGGTGCTTTGGACTGTAAATAATCGGCAGGAATAAATACGATATTGGCAGCGTGTTGCTGTGCTGCATCAATAATATGGTTGATCACATCGTCTGTGGCTTGTGCGCTGTCAGGTGCGTGCGCTTGATCTAGATAAATTCGTTGCTGGTCGGTATCGACCCAACCCGTCTGCATGTAGCCTTGTTGAACATATAAAGTATCGACATTATTTTGCAACACTGCCTGATAAATTTGCTGCAGATCGGTCACAACACGGTCACTGGCATAGAGTTCATCCAGTTGCTGCGCATGTTGCTGATGCAATTGTTGTTGATGGCTTTTTAGCTCGGTCTGAATACTGTCAATAATGTGTTGTGCGCTGCCTTGTTCTAGCTGAGTGACGTTATCTACACTGAAAATAATGGCATTGGGTTGGTCGCAAATAGATTCATAAAAACTGATATTGCGTCGATCACCCACAATGACCAAGCCCAATGGCTCACTGGCACGTACAGTTTGCACATTTTTATCGATACGGTTTAAAAACTCTTTGAGTAAACGGTCTTCATTGGCGGCTGTGGCACGTTCTGCACCGCTGGTGCTATATAAGTTATCATTTTGAACAGGAAATGCACCATGTGGCAGTCGTTCATTCAAGTCGCTGTCATCTACAGAAAACTCATGGATTACACGATCATTGGAGGCCTTAATCAGACGTCCAATTTCACGACTGATCACTACCACATAGTATTGCACTGCATAAGATAGCTCACGAATAAAATCACGCACTGAAAATTGTTGATCAATCACAATACGTTCTTGGGTAGGGAATGGCAGACGCAGTACTTGTGCACTGTCGGCTGTGGCAAAAATAGCCAGACTGTCTAAATGGTAGTTGGGATTCAAATCTTTGGTTTGATGATGAATCTGTTCTAAAATTTGTGCCACCAGACGTTTGTCATAGTCTGCCAACAGGCGTTCTTCGAGTTGTTTAAGTTGGTTTTTAAGAGCAATCACATCTTGCTGATTGTCTGGAAAGGTACGATGTGTGGGTAGAAATAAGCTGACTGCAGGTTGTGCCTGCACATTTTTAAGTTGGTTGAGGGTGTCTGTTAAATTAAGCATGTTGGAATTCCTCTTCTAATGAAAATAAGAAGAACAACCAAATGCTTGAGCAAGATAAAACTCAAAGTACTGCTTTATACTCCACTCAAGTCAGTTTTAGTCAGCATCTACAACATTTTGCTACCGTGCTAAGTGCTGCATAAAATGCCGAATAGCATTGTATAAAAGCTGACATAACAACATTTTCGGTTGTTCAAGTCTGAAAAAACGAAATAAAAAACTAAAAATAGAAAAGATAAAAAATAAGCAAAAACATCATAACAAGGAAAGTTATTCAATCGCCTGCTTTTGAATAGAGAAATACCTGAAAAATGTAAGGGATTATGAGATCTTGGTAATTTTGTAAACTGTGTATAAAAAAAGCAGTGCCGAGGCACTGCTTTTGGATTTCTCAATTGCGATTCGCAATTACATATTCGGGTAGTTCGGACCACCCCCCCCCTCAGGAGTTACCCAAGTGATGTTTTGTGATGGGTCCTTGATGTCACAGGTCTTACAGTGAACACAGTTGGCTGCGTTAATCTGGAAGCGTTTTGAACCATCATCATTTTCCATGATTTCATAAACACCCGCAGGGCAGTAGCGCTGTGCAGGCTCATCCCATTTAGGCAAGTTTACGTTCACTGGAATAGAGGCATCAGTTAGCTTTAAGTGCGCTGGCTGATTTTCTTCATGTACGGTATTCGATACAAACACTGAAGATAAACGGTCAAAAGTCAGCTTGCCATCTGGTTTTGGATAGTTCGGTTTAAAGCTGGTTGCATCTACAGTTTTGAGTGCGCTGAAATCAGGTACCAAATCATGCAAAGTAAATGGTACTTTAAACACGTTCTGGTCGATAAAGTTAAACGCACCGCCCATCCATTGACCAAACTTATGCATTGCAGGGCCAAAGTTACGTGCGCTATAAAGTTCTTCTTTAAGCCAGCTGTTGTTGAATTTTTCAGTGTATGCTGTTAGCTCTTTCACAAAGAAATCTTCGCCTTCAGTTACACGAGCAATCGCCAAGTCACCGCCTTTTGCGACACCTGCAGCAATCGCTTCAAATACCGCTTCACCGCAAAGCATGCCCGACTTCATAGCTGTATGTGAGCCTTTGATTTTGGCAAAGTTTAA
Organism: Acinetobacter sp. KAM396; assembly: GCF_021602765.1. Classification (NCBI taxonomy): domain Bacteria; kingdom Pseudomonadati; phylum Pseudomonadota; class Gammaproteobacteria; order Moraxellales; family Moraxellaceae; genus Acinetobacter; species Acinetobacter sp. KAM396. Next base: position 22,426 of record NZ_BPPH01000032.1, on the reverse strand, counting down.
GAAGCCTGCATCATCACCAATTAAAGAGCCACCTGGGAAAGTGAGTTTTGGTAATGAATTAAAGCCACCTTTGGTCACAGCACGCGCACCATAAGAAATACGTTTGCCGCCTTCTAGATACTGTTTAATTAGAGGGTGGGTTTTCCAACGCTGCATTTCCATAAATGGATACATGTGTGGGTTGGTATAAGACAAGTCCACAATCATACCTAAAGTAACTTGGTTGTTTTCAGCGTGGTATAACCACCAACCGCCTGAAGAACCTGTTTCACTTAATGGCCAGCCTGCACCATGCATCACCAAACCTGGTTTGTGTTTTGCAGGGTCAATTTCCCAAAGTTCTTTAATACCAATTCCGTAGTGTTGTGGATCGGCATCTTTATCCAAATTGAATTGTTGGATTAAACGCTTACCTAAATGACCACGGCAGCCCTCTGCAAAAATGGTGTATTTGGCATGTAACTCATAACCTGGTGTGAAGTTATGTGTTGGCTCGCCATCTTTACCAATGCCCATGTCACCGGTTTGGATACCTTTAACCGTACCATCGGCATGGTACAGAATTTCAGATGCCGCAAAGCCAGGGAAAATAGAAACTTCTAATTCTTCGGCTTTTTGACCTAACCAACGCACCACGTTGCCTAGCGAGATCACGTAGTTACCATCGTTATGCATGGTTTTAGGTACCATCCAATGCGGTGCTTGCTGGGCTTTTTCAGGTGACATCAAGAAGAAAGTTTTATCTTCAGTCACAGGCACATTTAAAGGCGCACCTTCTTCTTTCCAGTTAGGGAATAACTCATTGATCGCACGCGGTTCGAGCACAGCACCAGAAAGGATATGCGCACCAACTTCAGAGCCTTTTTCGACCACACAAACGGACAGATCATTTAAATTGTTTTCAATTGCAAGTTGACGAATTTTGATCGCAGCAGAAAGACCCGCAGGGCCTGCGCCTACGATGACTACGTCAAACTCCATCGATTCACGTTCGATGTGTTCCATGTAGGACTCCTCATATAATTGAAGGTGGCAACCGCATCAAGCAACGGTGCTGCCATGAGTATTTTTAGTTGCCAGACACAAATTTAATCGTGTCTTTTACAGTATGGGTAAGTATTGTGAGCTAGTATAGTTTTAAACCGAGTCTTAGCCAATTGGCTGAATCGTATTATTTTTCCGTCAGTAAGGTACTGCAGCATGAAGCATGATGACAATTCAATCAAACCGACAGAAAATGTAGCTACGGCTGATAATAAAAACTTAATGCACATTGCACAATATATAAAAACTGGACAGTCAGGTCACAAAAGATCAATCCCTCCTTTGGAGCAATGGCATCCAAAGCATTGTGGAACAATGGATCTGCTGGTCAAAGCCAATGGAGAATGGTGGCACGAAGGTCAACTGATCAAACGTCAGGCATTGGTTGATCTGTTTTCTAGTGTGTTATGGAAAGAGCAGGACAAGTTTTATTTAAAAACCCCCGTGGAACAAATTGAAATTCAGGTGGAAGATGAGCCGTTGTTCATCAATCAGGTCGACATGGTCGAAATCGGACAGCAAAATTATATTCAACTCACCACTACGCATCAGGATATTGTGATTGTTGATGAGGAACATCCTATTTTTATGCGTGAATATGCCGGTGAGCTGCGTCCTTATGTGCATGTGCGTTTTGGTATTAATGCCCTGATTCAGCGTGCGGCTTTTTTACATTTGGTGGAATTGGGTGAGCTGAGTGAAAATGCGCAGGGCGAAACGATTTTATCGTTGAAAAGTGGTGATTTGCACTTGCATTTAAGCAGCTGAGGTTTAAGCTTTATTCATTCTATTTTGTATTGCTGAATCTCTTGCTATGACAGCCATTCATCCTGTTTCTCCCTTAAATCAAGCTATGCCAAAAGCACAAGCCAGTGCGCCAATTGGTATTTTTGATTCGGGCATAGGAGGCTTGTCGGTTGCTATTGAAATTGCAGAATATTTGCCTAATGAAAGCATTGTGTATTATGCCGATACAGCACACGTGCCGTACGGCCCACGCGATGATCAAAATATTCGGGAACTCACTGCAGCTGCAATCGAATGGTTATATCGACAAGGGTGTAAAGTTGCAGTCGTGGCGTGTAATACAGCTTCAGCTTTTAGTCTAGATTATCTGCGCGACCATTACGGCGAAGATTTTCCTATTATTGGTTTAGTGCCTGCTTTAAAGCCTGCTGTATTAAATAGCCAAACCAAAACAGTGGCTGTACTTGCGACACCTGCCACTTTTCGTGGGCAACTCATTAAAGATGTGATGCAGCGTTTTGCGATTCCTGCTCAAGTCCGTGTCTTGAATGTCACCAATCTAGATTTAGTGCCTTTTGTTGAGCAAGGTGCGCAAATGAGCGAGGCGTGTTTAAGTTCCTTACAGCATAGTTTGCAACCTGTGGTCGATCAGGGAGCGGACTATTTGGTACTCGGTTGCACCCATTATCCTTTCTTAAAACCTGCGATTGAGTCCATTTTTGGTCACAAACTGACATTAATTGACTCAGGAATTGCCGTTGCACGTCAAACTTCCCGCATTTTAATTAAAAATGAGTTATTATTTGACCAAAGTGTGGCAGATACATTACAAATCGCGTGTTATGTCAGCGGGAACAATGCAGAACAATTAAAACCCGTGTTGCAGCATCTTATTCCAGGCAATATTTCTTGGAGTATCGCAAATGTGAGTACTGTGGACTGAGTTTAAGATAATTTTTTACAATTGGGGAAAGGCATTGCAAGTAGACGGTGACTGACTTGTAATGGCAATAGGAGAGGGGAAACCAATGCTGGATAAGCGTTATCAGGTCTTTATCTCGACTTCTGGGGCAGATATGCAGCCAGAAAGAGTGGTCTTGGCACAAACATTGGTAGGAATGGGTTTTTTTTCGTGGGGGTTAGAAAAACGCACCCCACTTAGCACTGCATTTGCACGCCGTCAAATCGATGATTGTGACTATGTGGTGATTCTATTGGGCAGCCAGTACGGTGAGCAATCGGTGTCGGGCGTGGGTTATATGCATTTAGAGTATATTTATGCATTCACCAAGCAAAAGCCAATCATTGTATTTATGCACGAAGACCCTGCTTCACGAGATCCAGCTTTACATGATGAAAAACCTGAATTGCGTGAAAAATTCAAAGAGTTTCGTACATTATTGCAACAAGAAGTCGATCAGGTATTTTGTTATCGCACTTTACGTGATTTAGAGCTTGCTGTCCGCTTTAATATGTCACAAATGCTGGAGCGTTATCCGACGTCTGGTTGGGTCCGTCCGCAAAATACGCAAGCCTTACATGATGAAATTGAGCGTTTAAAAAGTAAGTTAAGTCAGCTAGAAACTGATGTGGGACAGCGTGAATCAGATCCGTTTTTAAGCCTCTCTAAAGTCTCGATGAATGAATCATATCGTTTTGAATATCGTATGCATGCGTATCAGGATGGTAACTTTAGAGAGCTCAAAGTTGAACGAAGTTTAAGTTGGGCGCAGTTGTTAGCAATTTTAGGTAATACTTTTATTCATCCGACCCCTGAAGAATATTTTTCTAAACGTATGAATGAATATTTGAATGAAACAGGTTTGGATGATGCACGTCAGATCATGCCGCGTGCGCATGCGGTTGCACGTGCTCAAATCAATATTCGAGCGTTGCATGAGATTAAAATGCAAATGCGTCAAAATGACTGGATTGTGCAAGCGGGGCGTGATGATCGTCAGCGGATGCTGTGGCAAATCACGGCAAAAGCGCAAAAACTTTTAGAGAGCAATGTGCTCGATACCGACCGGGTTAATTCATTTAAAACACCGTATTGACTCTCAATACAGAGTAAAAAAACTGTTAGAGTAGTCGGGTTCAATCATCAGACACGAGGGCTGGATGTTGTCTACAGCAAAACCCAAAGTAACCGTTCTTTTAGCCAATTTAGGTACGCCTGATGAACCGACTGCAGCAGGGGTTCGCCGTTTTTTAAAGCAGTTCTTATCTGATCAACGGGTGATTGAAATTCCCAAACCGATTTGGCAAATCATTTTAAATTTATTCATTTTGCCATTTCGTCCTAAGCGTGTTGCACATGCCTATGCCATGGTCTGGCAAAACGACTCACCCATGCGTGAAATTTTGTTGCAACAGGTTGATGCCTTAAAACAGCAGTTATTGCCGCTATATCCTGAATTTGAGTTGAATATTGTCCCGGTAATGACCTATGGCAATCCGGGTATTCAACAGGCTTTGGCAGCTTTGAGTCAAAATCCGCAAGATCATGTGATTTTGTTCCCTTTATTTCCACAATATTCGGCAACCTCGACAGCGCCTTTATATGATGCCGTTGCCAAATGGGTGCCACAGCAGCGTAATTTGCCGGGCTTATCCATCATTCGTGACTATTATCAGCATCCATTATACATTAAGGCTTTGGCGCAAAGTGTGCGTGAATTTCAAGCCGAGCATGGTGCGGCAGAAAAGCTGTTGATGTCGTTTCATGGCATTCCACAGCCGTATGCCGATAAGGGTGATCCGTATGCAGAGCGTTGTCGGATCACGGCCAAATTGCTTGCCGATGCTTTAAATTTAAATGATGAGCAATGGGCAATTAGCTTCCAGTCACGTTTTGGCAAACAGGAATGGGTCAAACCCTATACCGATGTGTTACTTGAAGAATGGGGACAGCAGGGCGTGAAGTCAGTGCAAATTATGAGCCCTGCTTTTTCTGCAGATTGTTTAGAAACGCTAGAAGAATTGGCGATTCAAAATGCAGAATTGTTTTTACAAGCAGGTGGCAAAGAATATGCCTATATTCCTGCACTGAATACCCGTGCCGATCATTTGGATTTGCTCAAACATTTAGTTCAAGCTAATCTTGATGCTGTAAAGCATACCCTAAGCCATTAATTTTTGAGGTTCGCCACCATGTTGCAAGTCAAAATTGTTCCCGTCACCGCTTTTCAGCAAAACTGCTCGATTGTGTGGGATGCTGAAAGCAAAGAAGCGATTTTGATTGATGCAGGCGGCGAGCCTGAAAAACTGAAAGCTGAAGTTGAAGCGTTGGGTTTAACGGTGAAAGCTTTGTGGTTAACTCATGGGCATCTAGACCATGCGGGTGCTGTGGGTGAATTGCAACATCACTGGAATGTTCCTGTGATTGGTCCACAGAAAGAAGATGCCTTTTGGTTAGATCAACTGCAAGAAGTGTCTGCGCGTTATGGTTTTCCTATCCCTGAACAAGTCACGGTTACACAGTGGTTAGAGGGAGGTGAAGTGCTGCAATTGGGTCAAGAAAGCTTTGAAGTGCGTTATGCACCCGGGCATACCCCAGGGCATGTGATGTTTTATAATGCTAAATATGGCATCTTGTGGACAGGTGATGTGCTATTTAAAGGCTCGATTGGACGCACCGATTTTCCACGTGGCAATCATCAACAATTGCTCGATTCAATTCAGCGCGAATGTTTTAGTTTGCCAGATGACACTCAGTTTATTTCGGGGCATGGTCCCATCAGTACCATAGGATTTGAAAAACAGCACAACCCTTTTGTGGCGGGGCAAGCAGGTTAAGCCTTGTGCTATAATTTAATAGTAAAAGATCATCTAAAAAGTCAGTGTGTGCTGACTTTTTTTATTTGCGGAAAGAATTGTCTAAGACTTGTCTGCTTTCGAGAGCAAATAGCATGGCAAAGAATGTGAGTAAAATCCTCAGCATTTAAATTCCTTTAAGACAAGCTTCCATGGGGTTGTGTTCCTAAAATTCTTGTTGGTGCTTTTTTTATTCAATGGCGTGTGTTTAACACGCGGCACGATTAAAGAGTGTGATTCGTCTTTTTTAAGCCATGATTAAACAACAAATTTTGAACAATTTATGCATAAATGGGAAAGGTTCCCTGCAAGTTTTATATTTCTCAACGGATTTTGAGCTGAAATTTAGGTGTAATTTTTGCCCTTTAAATTGAGTGATTGTTTAATTCTATTCCTCAGAATTTTCTGCTTGTGGAGCATCTTGGGTGGGTAAACGATATTCATCATTTGCCCACGCACCTAAATCAATGAGCTTGCAACGCTCAGAACAAAATGGACGAAAAGGATTGTCTTCCCATTGTGTAGATTCGCCACAACGTGGGCAAGGAAAAGTACGAGGCATGCTGAACTCCTATGAAAAATACAGGATTGGATTATGCAAATAGCACCTGAGTTGGTAGACTTGTGCCGAATTTTGTAAGTTTGATCTGATTATGCCAATTCGTCAATTTCAAGCCCAGCGTATGCATGCCCCTCGTGATTTTCAAGCCATTGCCAATGAATCGGTTTGTGTTGAAATTGGTGCGGGTAAAGGCAAGCATGCTTTATTATTTAGTGGACAACATCCTGTTAAAAAATTAATTGCGATTGAGCGTACCCGCGAAAAATTTGTGGCGATGCAAAAACAGCATCAACTTGAAGGTCAGCCTAACTTACAAATAGTACATGCCGATGCCATTCCGTGGATTGTGCATGCTTTATTTCCTGCTCAAGTTGAGCAATTCTTTATTTTATATCCGAACCCAGAACCGCATAATGCCACCCAGCGTTGGTTGAATATGCCGTTTTTTGAGTTTTTATTGTCACGCTTAAAAGCAGGCGGCAGCATTACTTTGGTGAGTAATATTCCTGAATATATTGCAGAAGCACGGCAGCAGCTGATCGAAGTGTGGAAATTGCCATTTATTCAGCAGGATGTTCCAGTAGATTCAGCACGCACTCACTTTGAAATCAAATATTTAGCACGTGGCGAGCGTTGTCAGGAACTGCAGATCAGCAAACCTGCCGCTTATACAACCCGTTTTGATGATTTTCAGCCTTTGCAAGGACAGCAGCCAACTTTAACACCGACTTCAGTTGAGGCGAAAGCGTCCGCAGACTCAAGTGTAACAACTGAGTAAACAGGCATGAAACAGCGCATTGCAATTATAGGAGCAGGACCAGCAGGGCTAATGGCTGCCGAAGTGCTGAGTCAGTTTGACTATGATGTGCATGTTTATGAGCAGAAACCTTCAGCGGCACGTAAGTTTTTGATGGCAGGTAAAACGGGTCTGAATATTTCACATGCAGAACCGATTGCACAATTTATTCAGCGTTATGATCAGGCGGAATGGTTGGCGCCGTGGATTCAACAATGGGATGCCGCTTGGATTCAAAACTGGATGCAGGGTTTAGGTATTCAGTCTTATGTAGGTTCATCGGGGCGGATTTTTCCACAAGAAATGAAAGCCGCGCCTTTGCTGCGCGCATGGTTAAAACGCTTAGTTGATGCAGGCGTACAGTTTCATTATCGGCATCAGGTCTGTGATTTAAATCAAAATCAACTTAGTATTCAAAATTTAAGCACAGGGCAGATTGAACAACAGCAATTTGCCGCCATTGTGATGGCATGTGGGGCAGTGTCGTGGTCGAAATTAGGTAGCGATGGTGCATGGCAGCGTTGGTTATCTGCCAATGAAATTCAGCCTTTTCAAGCCAGCAATGCTGGAGTGGAATGTCACTGGTCTAATTATATGCAGCCAGTATTTGGGCAACCGTTAAAACGTGTACAAGCATGGGTGAAAGGTGCTGTACCAAGCATGGGCGATATCGTGATTAGCCATTATGGTTTAGAAAGTGGCTTAATTTATAAACAAGGGCGCGCGTTGCGACAATTGCAGCAGGAACATCAACCGCTGCAGTTACAACTGGATTTGTTGCCCGATTTAAGTATTGAGCAGCTTTCTCAAAAGTTACAACCTTCCAAAAAACAGTCTGTAAGCAATATTTGGCGCAAGGCGGGTTTGGATGCCGTGAAGTCTGCAGTCGTGCGTGAGTTGGTGGATAAAGCCCTTTGGCAGCAGCCTATGCAACTAGCGCAGCAGATTAAAAATTTAACGGTGCCTTTAAAAGGTTTTCGTCCTATTGAAGAAGCAATTAGCTGCGCGGGCGGGGTTAAACGCGAGGTTTTATCTGCACAATTGCAGTTAAACTCTAATCCTCACGTTTTTCTTTGTGGTGAGATGCTGGATTGGGATGCACCAACGGGCGGCTATTTGCTAACAGCCTGTTTTGCGACAGGACGCGCTGCCGCGGAAGGCGTGCATCAATATTTACAGCAGCGTGTGTAAAAATACATTACTCATCTAGTTGAGGATACTGCCCACGCCAATGTTCTAGTTGTTGCTGCGCCTGTAACAAGTCTGCTAAACCTTGTTGACGTTGTGCTTTACTGACAGGATAAGGAGCAGAAGTTGTGTCTTGAGTTGCCAGATATTGCGCTTGTTTTTCCCAATATTCACTCATTAAGCCTTGAATATAGCGCCCTTGTGGCGTTTTTAAATCCAGTGCTTTAAGCATGGTTAAGGCAGATTGAATGTTGTCCTTCAGGCGATCTTTTGCAAATGCAGCATCAAGTTGTTTGCTTTCATGCAAGCGTTCTAACTCATCTTCTAAATCATTACTTATTTTGTCATGGCGTTGTTCATAATCCATCAGCAATTGAATGTCATGCGGGTCATCCGCAGTCATTTCAAAGGGCTGAATCGCGGCTTGCTCGACCTGACTTTGCATGATTTGATCTTCAGGACTGAGTTTGTCTGTATGTTCTACCTTACTACGCTCACAGGCACTGAGGGCAAAAGCCAAACAAATTGTTAAGGGAGCAATCGCGTGTTTAAAGGTTATTTGCATTTATTTGCTCCCTCTCATTCAACTTTTTGATAGACATACATATGTGTGCAATAAGGAAATTCAATTTCATCTTGCGCATGCTTATTCGTATATTCTAATACTAATTGTTCAAATTGTGTTTTGAGTTGTTGTTGCTGTTCAATCGGCATCGCAGCAATGAAACTAGTCGAAAGTAAACGCTTAGATACTACTTGTTCGACTGTACCGACATGCGGGTGATGAAATTGCTGCTCGTGGGTGAGTTGAAAAAAATCTGTATCGGCAAATACCTGACGCCAGTCCTGATTGTGAAAACGCGGGGTATCGCCCTCAAAAGGTAAAATCATCTGTGCCAGTGCATTCACCCAATTGACCGAAATATCACGTTGATTCCAAATTAACAGCAAATAACCTTGAGGTTTTATGATTCGGTGAATTTCCTTTAAACTTTGCAGATTGGCAAACCAATGAAAAGATTGCGCACAGCTCACCAAATCTGCACACTGGTCGGGGAGTGGTAATTGCTCACTTCGTGCCTGAATTGTCTCAACTTGCGGGTAAAGTTGCTTTAATTCGGCTAACATGCTGGCAATCGGATCTACCGCTATAAGCTGAGTTGTCAGTTTGAGCAAATGTGGCAGGAACTTTCCTGTACCAGAACCTAGGTCTACAATATTACTATTCAATGGAACTTGGAGCTGATCTTGCAGGAAAATAGCAACTTCTTGCGGGTAACTGGGGCGAACTTGTTGATATAGGTTTGCCCCTAAAGCGAAGCCTTGTTGTGCGGCAGGGTGAAGAGATTGTGTCATATTTTGCGATTTTTAATCTGCTGTGCATCTATAAAATAACATATTCACTTTTGAACTTGTGTACAGTGTAATCAGGTTTAAAGTAACGGTTTAATTCAGCGCCTTGGCGTCGGTGTGGGAATGGATAAACACATAATTTTTGAAGACGGACATATCCGCGCTATTTTCATGAAAGGCTCATCTCAGGAGCTGATTTTTTCTTTTGGTGATTTAATTACACGAGCTAAAGGCACGTCTATTAATGCAGAAAAATCACTGGAAAAGTTTCATTTCAATGTGATTGGGGTCATGCCTAAGGAAAAATCATGGTTTCCTGAAGCATCTATGCGCGCCATGTTGGCCGCCATTCAAGACATGATTGCTTCATTTAAAATTCGCGTGGGCTATGGTGGTTCAATGGGTGGCTACGCGGCAATTAAATACTCCAATTTGCTGGATTTAAATCGTATTGTGGCTTTGGTACCGCAGTATTCAATTGATCCTGAAGATATTCACGACCCACGTTATAATATGTTTTATCAGGCAGATTTAAATGCCAATATGCGCATTCAAGCGCAAGATGTATCGGCACACCGTGAATACATTGTGGTTTATGACCAATATTATCCTGAAGATCGTGGGCATTATTTAAAAATTCAGCCTTTAATTCCGCATTTACATACTTTGCATTTACCATTCACAGGGCATGATGCGATTGCGATTTTAGCTAATTCTGAATTACTGAATGACTTTTTAACGCATCCTTTTGATGCACCGTTTTTTTATCAAAAAATTCGCAAGGTGAAAAAGAACAGTAAGTTTTACTATCGTAAAGTGATTGAAAATGTCTTGCCGAATCATCGTTGGTCTTTAGGTCGTATTTTAAAATACAATAATTTACAGCTTGACAGTAACTTCTTTGATGCCAAGTTGAAACAAAACCTAATTCGCTCCTTACTGAGTAATAAACAGGTCGATCAGCACGATTTAAATAAACTCGGCTTACAAATTCAGTTGCCGTATGAAAATCGTAATGTCTTGCTCGACCATTTTGGTCATGGTTTGGTGTTTAACATCATCAGCCAAAAAATTGAGAGCTATGCCGCACATGCAATTGCCTTAAATCATAAATTCCTGATTCCGATTTATGCAAAGGGTAGTGGTTTGGTGCAAATTTATCTGAACGATGAGCGCTACTTGATTAGTATGAATGATCGTCATGTCATGAAACTATGCAAGGAACAAGATGCACTTGCTGCAGGCATGCACCCCTTAATATTGAAAAAATATAGCGACTATTTTGTGTTGAGCTATAAAGATTTGAACCTGAGCAGTGATGAGTTTGGCGGCAATGATTTTGTAGAAGATTTGCCAGATACTGCCAAATTTACCCTAGAACTAGAACAGTAAGCTGCAAAGTTTGATCCATGATTTAGATGGTTTAAATTTTACACACTTGTATTGTTTTGCTATTGGGCTAAGATGATCTTAAAACATGCTTTTGTTGATCATTCCAAGGGTAGTATGTATGACCAAGTTGTTGATGCCTGCTGTGCTTGTTTTGCTGTCCAGTTTAATTTTATCTGCGACTTTATTTGCAGATGCGCCTGAGCCGAAGGCTTATCTATTTTTTACTTTAGGTTTGTTGGTTTTGTTGGGATTAGGCACTTATGTATTTCGACAAATTCAAAAATCTATACGCTATCATATGAATAAGCCTGCAGATTAAATGCAGGCTTTTCTATTTGCGCTGAGTTGTTTTTGTGCTTTTCTAGTAACCAATAAATCAGAAAAAATTATAGCTTGATCACTTTAATTTCTTCTTCAGTCTCTATACTTGGCGCTGCTTGCGTTTGTGCTTCCTGAGTAGGTGCGGTGGTGGTGGCTGTTGGGGTGATATTCTGTGAAGGTGCGCTTAATGGTACCTGATAGATAGGCACGGCATGATCACTTTGTCCTGTAATCACTTCTTTGGTTTCCTGAATTTTAGTATTTACATTATTAGCTAATTGCTGCCCACTATGTTTGGCCTGAGCCGCACCCTGACTACTCAATTGTTTGGCATTGTCTAAAGCTTGATGTGCGGATGGGCGAATTTTTTCAATGCCTTTTTCGGTGACTTCGCCAACTTTTTGTGCAGCATGAATCACACCTTCCTGAGTTTTGTATGCCCAAACATGCAAAAGGTTTGGATTGTCTGCATAAGGCTGAATCGGTTTATTGCTTTGAGTTTGCGCATTACTGCTTTGTGCCCCCACCGAAGCACTGCTGAGTAATAGTCCAATACAAATGCTGATATTGATCTTTTTCATAGTGCTGTGCCTCTTTGGATGTCGAATTCTGTTCGATGAAAGGTTTTGAATAGAATGTACTGCATTGTATAAAGCCTAGATGAACTGCAGTGTTTATTTTTCATAAGTATGATGTGTTTTTAGGTGAAATTTAAAGTGTTTAAAATCATAGCAGCATTGCGGGCTTAAAAAAAAGACCCACATAAAATTGTGGGTCTTGTTTCTCTGGAGAGTTTTTAAAGCAGGGTAATATTGGCTACACTGCTTTTGTCATCTTAGTTTGAATTATCAAGAGATGCTGCATATATATTGAAAGTCCAACAATCTTGCTACATCATGATACATTCTAGGCTGATTATAGTTTAGTTGCATTGTGCAAGTGCATCTTTATGGAAGTGACTGCGCAAGCTAATGAAGTTTTTTTGCACGGTAGCATCGTGTAAGTCAAAATTCTCTGCAGTGCTGGTTCCATCTTGTGCAAATGTTGCAGAACCTGCAGAAATTAAGCTATTGCCTTTAAATGCCCATTGTTCAATAGAACGACCTGCTTGCAGCGTGCCTGTAAATTCGATCACGCATTTATCAATAAATTTTGTGAGTTTGGCGCTGTTATTGACAGTGTTTGGGTAAACTTCGATGTTTTTCACTTCTTGTAAAACACCTGCAGTAAGCTGCGGAATAACAGGTGCAGAAGTACACGCACTAAGAGAAAGGCAAGTTAAACCCGATAAAATGAGTGTTTTAAGTTTCATAAGCTCGTTTTCTTGTTGAGTGTTGTTAGGTTGAGTATAGGGAATTGGTTAGAAAATGACTATAGCTCAGTGATTAACGATTCCAATCTTGTGTGCGAATACGGCCAGTTTGGTAATAAATTGAGACCAATTCGATAAAATTTTTAAAGTCTGAATTTTCATTTAAAATTCGATTTATTGATTGCCAATCCACTTCGGGTCTTCGGCGAGCAGGAAGTAAGATTTCACTTTCAGTGGGATTTTCTGGGTTGAGTAAAATTACACCTATACCATGTAAAGCTGAAAGCATACGTAGTTCTTCTTCAACTTCATTGGTAGAAATTGAGGTCGCAACTAAATATCCTTCATTTGCCCAACTTGAATTACTAACAGCTTGGAAAAAACTACTTCTAATATTTGAGTTATTTAGTTCTTTTTTTACCTCGAATGACCAAAGGCGAACATTCTGACCTGAACCATGTTTAACGCAGGTCTTCACTAGTTCATGCCACTTTTTATCAATTGGCTGTATAGCAACAATATCAGGGTGTAACCATTGATTACCATTTTGTCCTCGATTATTTGAAGACTTTTTTTCATCAATTCTCAGGCTATAGAGGTTTAGCTCTTTAGACAAATATTCGATGAGAATAGGATATAAGTCGTACTCTGAAAATATTTTTTCTTGAATTGGTGGTGGATTATTGTCTTCTGCATCAATAATTAATGAATTATCGAAGTCAATTCCTGTTATTGGTGAAAGATTTGAAGGAGGTTCATACCAATATTGGCGTGGACGTGGTCTTTCTTGATATTTTACACAAGGAATATTTTCAATTAAGTCTGGGAAAATACTATATAACTCTCGAATAACTTGTTGTTTAAAAGCACCCTCATTGTTTTCAAATTTAATATTATTTCTTTTCTCGATATAATCTTGAGGATATGTAGCAATTAATTTATCAGCAATAAATCTAGCTGTAAATTTTTGATTAGGATTAGATTTTAAAAATTCTAATGCTTTTTGTGCTTGTGATAATTTCATACTTTTGAGAAAAATAAAAAACCCCACTCATTTATAGCGGGGTTTCTTTTAACTTACAAGCAATTAAGACTTTAGTGCTGCAACACACTTACATCTGCAACACGTGTAAATAAATCACGTAACTGCGCGAGTAAACGTAAGCGGTTGGCTTTCAACTCAGCATCATCAGCCATCACCATCACACTGTCAAAGAAGGCATCAATAGGCGCACGTAATGCAGCCAATTGAGAGAGTGCAGTTGTGTAGTCTTTCGCTGCCAATAATGGCTCAACCACAGGTGTGATTTTTGCAAGTTCAGCGAATAATGCTTTTTCTGCATCTTCCACCAAGTTTGCTTCAATGACGCTTCCTTCAGGCGCAGTTTCTTTGGCTAAAATGTTGGCAACACGTTTGTTGGCAGCAGCCAAAGCAGCAGCTTCAGGCAAACTACGGAAATGATTCACCGCAGTCACACGCTTATCAAAATCAAGTGGCGATTTTGGAGAAAGTGCTTGAACTGCTTGAATCACATCAACAGCAACGCCTTGGTCTTCATATTTCGCACGGTAACGACCTTCAAGGAATGCAACAGCATCCGCTAACGTCTTGTCGTGGTCTTTCAATACATCGCCATAAGCTGCCAAAGCAAGCTTGATCAGTTCTTCAATTGAAACATCAAGATTATTTTCAGTCACTAAACGCAAAATACCAATCGCAGAACGACGCAATGCAAATGGGTCTTTAGAACCTGTCGGCGCTTGACCAATACCAAAAATACCTGTGAGGGTGTCTAAACGGTCTGCAAGGGCAATGGTCGTGCCTGTTTTGGTTTTAGGAAGTACATCACCAGCAAATTTCGGAAGATACTGCTCGCCTAAAGCTTCCGCAACTTCGTCATTTTCACCTTCAAGACGAGCGTAGTAAGTTCCCGCAATCCCTTGAAGTTCTGGGAATTCACCTACTAACTCAGAAGTTAAGTCGCATTTTGCAAGCAGGGCAGCTTTTTCAGCATCTTCAGCTTTTGCACCCGTAATCGGAGCAAGTGCGACAGCCAGTTTAGCAATACGTTCAGACTTGTTCCACAAAGTACCCAGTTGTGCCTGGAATACCATGTTGGCCAGTTTCTCTTTACGAGAAGCTAATGGTTGTTTCTGGTCTTGCAGGAAGAAGAACTCAGCATCTGACAGACGTGGACGAACCACTTTCTCATTACCTTCAATAATTTGAGTCGGATCTTTAGACTCAATGTTTGAAACGGTAATGAAGTAAGGCTGTAATTTGTTTTCAGCATTCACCAGACAGAAATACTTCTGGTTATCCTGCATGGTAGTGATCAGGGCTTCTTGAGGAACGGCAAGGAAGCGTTCTTCAAAGCTGGCACGTAGTGCAACAGGCCATTCTACCAATGCAGTCACTTCATCCCGTAGGTCGCTAGGCACAATCGCAATCGCATTAACTTCATCTGCCAACGCTTTTACTTGCTGATCAATGATCGCTTGACGCTCTTCAAACGACGCTACAACGTAAGCAGCTTTTAACTTCGCTAAGTATTCATCGGCATGCGTTAAAGTGATAGCTTCAGGTGCATGGAAACGGTGTCCATAAGTGACATTACCTGCCTGATGATCTTGAATCGTTGCTTCAATTACTTGATGATCTTTAAATAAAACGACCCATTTAACTGGACGCACAAATTCAGTACGGCTCGCAGCAGAGCGCATGCGTTTTGCAATTGGCAGGTTGTCCAACGCTGTTTGTAAAATGTGTGGCAATAACGCATCAAGGCTTTGACCTTTCACATCTTTTAGGTAGCAGACTTTTTCAACTTTACCTGCTTGGAATGTAGAGACTTGATCTACCGTAATGCCTTGACCGCGCATAAAGCCTTCAAGGGCTTTGGTTGGTTTGCCTTCGGCATCGTAAGCAGCTTGAACAGCAGGACCATCAAAACGTTTTTGGGTGTCTGCTTGCGCACCATCTACATTGACAATTTTAAGTGCCAAGCGACGTGGCGCTGCATAGGCTTCAATTGCATCAAAAGCTAAGCCTGCATCTTTTAAACCTTTTTCAGTTTCTGCAAGTAAGGCATCGCGTAAGGTTTTTAAGCTTTTCGGTGGGAGTTCTTCGCAACCGAGTTCAAATAAAACTGTATGTTTAGACATTATTTGCTTTCCTCAGTATTTTGCGCTTTGGCTTCCGCTTCAACCTGTGCTTTTAACTGCGCCAAGACTTCATCACGTAAATGCGGTTCTGCCATTGGGAAGCCTAATTTTGCACGTGCAGCCACATAACTTTGAGCAATAGAACGTGCTAAGGTACGTACACGTAAAATATAACGCTGACGCTCAGTCACAGAAATTGCACCACGCGCATCGAGCAAGTTAAAGCAGTGAGATGCTTTAATCACTTGTTCATACGCAGGTAATGGTAATTCTGCTGCAATTAAACGGCTTGCTTCTACTTCATAGAAGTCAAACAGTTCAAACATTTTATCAACAGGCGCATATTCAAAGTTATAGGTCGATTGTTCAACTTCATTTTGATGGAACACATCACCATAAGTGACTGTACCAAACTGTCCTTTAGTCCAAACCAAGTCGTAAACTGAGTCTACACCTTGCAAGTACATTGCAAGACGCTCAAGACCGTAAGTGATTTCGCCGGTGACTGGGTAGCACTCAACACCACCGACTTGTTGGAAGTAAGTGAACTGAGTCACTTCCATACCATTTAACCATACTTCCCAACCTAAGCCCCAAGCGCCGAGTGTTGGAGATTCCCAGTTGTCTTCTACAAAGCGAATGTCATGCACCAATGGGTCAATTCCAATCGCTTTTAAAGAATCTAAATACAACTGTTGGATGTTGTCCGGGTTTGGCTTCAGCACCACTTGGAATTGGTAATAGTGTTGCAAACGGTTTGGGTTTTCGCCATAACGACCATCCTTAGGACGACGTGACGGTTGAACGTATGCTGCATTCCATGTTTCTGGACCTAAAGCACGTAGGAAGGTTGCGGTGTGAAATGTCCCTGCACCCATTTCCATATCGTAAGGTTGTAAAACGACGCAGCCTTGCTCCGCCCAGTAGTTTTGTAAGGCAAGAATTAAGCCTTGAAAGGTATCAATATGCGATATGGCGCGACTCATGGTCATCCACTTAAAATTAGAGAAAAATTGTGCTCAATTATAAGGATTTTGCGGGGTGCTGGCAAAGGATTCGAGCGTTTCAGCGACAAGTTCTGATAATAAATTATTTAAACGCTTTTGTTTAATTTTCGAGTTAATTCAAAACGTACCCCATAGCAGACATATTTTCCCAGTTGGCAAAGTCCTGAATCGCAGACCATTCACATAAACGTCACCTCATGACGCATAACATCTTTCTCAATCTTAATTTTCAAATCATGAAATGTTAGCTTTGAAATGATGTTGTCACTGAGGTGTTTGCTATGTCTGATCGCATTCGTGAAAAATTACAAATTCTTGCCGATGCAGCTAAATATGATGTGTCCTGTTCCTCTAGTGGTAGTGACCGTAAGAATAAAGACAAAGGTTTAGGCGATGCCAGTCGGGCAGGGATTTGCCATAGCTATACCGAAGATGGGCGCTGTGTTTCATTGCTGAAAATCTTGTTCAGTAATGTCTGTATTTTTGATTGTGCTTATTGTGTGTCGCGCCGTTCTAATGATGTGAAACGTGCTGCATTTACGGTACAAGAGGTGGTTGATCTGACCATTAATTTTTATCGTCGTAATTATATAGAGGGATTATTCCTTAGCTCAGGTATTTTTAAATCCGCCGACTATACGATGGAACGGATGCTTCAAGTGGTGAAAAAGCTACGTCTCGAAGAAAATTTTAATGGCTATATTCATCTCAAAACTATTCCTGGAGCATCGCCTGAGCTGATTCATGAAGCAGGACTTTATGCTGACCGTATGAGCATCAATTTAGAAATGCCAACTGAGGTCGGATTAAAAGCGTTTGCGCCTGAAAAATCACATCAGGAAGTACAAAAAGACTTGGGGCTAGTGCGAGATCGACTGATTCAACTCAAAGATGAACGCCAGATTATCAAGCATGTGCCAAAATATGTACCCGCAGGGCAGACCACGCAAATGGTGGTCGGCGCACATCAGGAAACTGATCAAGACGTACTTGTGATGGCAGATCGACATTACAAGGAATTTAAACTCAAACGGGTGTATTTCTCAGGCTATATTCCAATCAACACGGAAAATAACTATTTACCAGCAGTCGGTTCAGCACCACCTTTGTTGCGTGAAAATCGTCTTTATCAAAGTGATTGGTTGATGCGTTTTTATGGTTTTGAAGTCAATGAAATCGTCAATGAAAAACACCCACATTTAGATTTGGATGTAGACCCAAAACTGAGTTGGGCGTTACGTAATCCTGAGCAGTTTCCAGTGGATTTAAATCGTGCTGACTATCGTATGATCCTTCGTGTACCAGGCATCGGCATAAAGTCAGCCAAGAAAATCGTGCAAGCGCGTCGTTTTGGCAAGATACATACTGATTTACTGAAACAACTCGGTGTGGCGTATTCGCGTGCCCAGTTTTTTATTCGCTGTGAAGACAGTCCACGGTTTCAAAAGGAACTTTCTACGACTGATATTCGTCAGCAAATATTAACGCAGGGTTCATCCAAGTACGTGAAACAACTGTCACCTCAGTTGAGTTTAGGATTTTAAACATGCTCAGTGATGCGGTGGTTTATTACTACTTTGATGGCTCTATGGTCGGTTTACTCAACTGCGTATTTCGTGCTTTTCAATTCAAAGAGTTTCACGTGCAACTGTGTTTAAACCAAGGTGCACAGCATGGTTTATTTGCCACTGTAGTTGAAATTCCAAATCACGAGCAACATGCAGCACGTGTTTGGTCAGCTTTACAGCAGAAACTTTCGCATTCATCTCTGAGACAATTTTATTTTGCTTATTTGTCGGAATCGTTGGATGCCTATCAGCATTTATTTAATTACTGTATCTATGTTTTTCGGCATCAACATTCAGTTGAAAAAAATTACTCTCATCCCAGTGTTTTAGCGATTTCGCAATGGACGAAAAAGGTCGGGCGCGAAAAGCATCGTATGGAAGCTTTTGTGCGGTTTAAGAAAACTACAGATGGTTTATTTTTAAGTTTAGTTCGACCTGATTTTAATGTATTACCTTTGATACAGCCGCATTTTAAGCGTCGTTATCAAGATCAACGTTGGCTCATTTATGACGAACAACGCAAATATGGACTGTATTATGACTTACACGAGATTCATGAGGTGTCTCTAGATGCTCATCAGATTGACCGTAATATTGAAAATGGGGCTAGTCAAAACTTCCAATTAGAATTAGATGAACAAGAAGAATTATATGATCAGCTTTGGAAAGATTATTTCAATAGTATCAATATTAAAGAACGTCAGAATGTGAAATTGCATGTGCAATATTTGCCAAAACGTTATTGGCGATATTTAAATGAAAAATATGTTTAAGGCATTTTTTTGATTATTATTATTTTAAAAATACCAACATAACAAAAGAGCACATTGATGACTAAATTAGTTTTAAAAACAGCAGTACTGATTATGGCTTGTTTGAGTACTTTGGTATTTGCCAAAACGCAAGATAAAGCGATAGATCCTTATAGCCAATGTGTCGATGACATAATTCAACAGCTAAAACTGGGCAATATCAATAATGCTGTGGTGGAGATCTGTAGTACCAGAACCAAAACTTTAGATGCAAAGTAGATTATGCAGGTATTGGATCAAATAAAAAAACAGAGTCAGGAATACAAGCAGCTTGAACGCTATCAGGACATCATGAAATCACAACAACTCTGGAAAAATTTTGTCGATCAAGAGTGCCGTAATGCTGGTGCTTATATCGGTTCGCCGATGTATGAGTTTTGCCCCATGCAAAAATATTCAGAGCGATTGGAGCAATTGGAGGAGTATTTAAATTAACCTTGATCAGTTTTCGTTATTATTTAAAACTGTAATTTAAATACATCTTCAGTCTGAGTCGGCGTATACTGCTGCAACCAATGAAACAACACTATTCCAGCAAGGTGCATTGTGAGCTTAACCCAATCAGACTGGCTAAATTTCTTAAAACCGAATTACAAAGTATTACCTTTCAAAGAACGCCTACTTTGTGGTTTGGGCGCATTATTGGGTTTAGCAATATCCTCTTTAATTAGTTGGTATGTATTGGGCGGTATGAATGCATGGTATATCGCCCCGATGGGTGCATCTTCGGTATTGTTGTTTGCTGTGCCTGCCAGTCCTTTGGCGCAGCCGTGGAATATTGTAGTTGGGAACAGCATTGCAGCAATTATGGGCGTGAGCTGTGCTTTATATATTCCAAATTTAACAGAAGCCTTTAGTGTGGCGGTGGCTTTATCTATTTTCTTGATGATGACCACCGATTCGCTGCATCCACCGAGTGGGGCAGTGGCCATTACCGCAGTGCTTGGCGGAGATGCCGTACGTGAACTGGGTTATCACTTTATCTTTTATCCTGTGCTGCTCAATTCAGTTTTGCTGCTGGTGATTGCAATCGTATTTAACCGCATGATTGGCAAGCCTTATCCTCAAGCGCCACAGTTGAATCAACGTACCCAAGACCCAACGCCTACTCAAAAAGCCACTATTCAGCCGCAAGATATTCAAGATGTTTTAGATGCACAAACCCAGTTGCTAGATATTAGTGAATACGACTTACAAAAAATCATTTTAGAAGCACAGCACAAAGCCAGTGAACGACAAACTCAAGCACTGACTTGTGCTGATATTATGAGTAAAGATGTGATTACCTTGCAGCAGGATGATGATATCCAGCTCGCGCTGGACAAGTTCAAGCAGGTCAATTTAATGAGCTTGCCGGTGGTAAATGCCGAGCAGCAACTGGTCGGCACATTGGCGCTATATGAAGTGGTGGAATGGTTTAAACATGCCACCGATGTGCGGATGTCATGGCAGCATCAGGTCAAACACATTATGAACCGCAAGGTGGTGACGGTAAAACCACATCAGAGTATTGCCGATCTGGTCCCGTATTTTGTGGAACGCTCGTTTAACTATATTCCGGTGGTGGAACAACAACAGCTGGTCGGGATTATTAGCCGCGCCGATATGATTGCCATCTTAAATCAACAGCTTGCTGTAAAGACGAATTGAGTGACTCGCATTGTTGATGCGTATTCAACACACTTCAATTCTGAAAACACTAAAATACTGTGACATTTTAAAATACATTGCAGGTTGAAAGGCAAAAAAAAGCTACGATGCTTGGGGGAGCAATCGTAGCGAAAAAGAAAAAACTGTGTAAATAAGGGATATCTAAGAGTGAATCAGCGAACGATTAAAACCTATAAATCTTAGATGTGGTCAGTCTTTAAAATTTCAATACCGTTTATCGGTCTTGATCAGAATTGACCGTGCGTACAGGTCTTGTGTAGCCCTGAGTATAGTTTGCTGTATTCAACTGGTTTTGTTTAGGGATTACCAACCACAACACCAAATACACCAAAATGCCTGGAAAGGCAGCACTCATCACGGAAACAATCACAAAAATTAAGCGCAGTAAATTTGCGTTCCAACCAAAACGTTCAGCAATACCACCCATTACCCCAGCAATCATATTTGAGCGGTTTGAGCGATATAAACCAACATTGGCCATCTAATTCTCCTTAAGAGATCTAAAATTCAAAATAAATACACGCTGATGTTTAGCTTCGCAGCACATCATCTGTATATAGAATAAAAATGGTGATGCACATGGATTTTTAAAGGGCGGTGGCAAAGCAATTAGTAAAGTTATGTAACTTTTGGTGTTGCTTAAACCAGCATCCACCTAAAATATCGTAAAGAAGCGATGGGCAGAGTAAGCGCTTGACCACAAAGGATTGAGGAAAAGCATGGCTTACATTGAGCTGCCTATTTGGTGGTTTGAATAGGACTGAATAATCAGTCTGGTCACTCTATATGAGGGATAGTGTGTCAGCTAAATCAAATATTTGCGCAGTTTTTATATGGAGTGCAGTGGCATTGCTTGGATGCGATGATTCACAACTTGAGCAAGCTGCAGGGCAAAAATATACAGAACAGGCAGAAACTAAAAGACTAACGGAAGTGGCAGGGCAGGCCACTGCACCCATGCAAACGGTTGCACCAGAACATCATATTCCCGAGAATCATCTGTCTTATGTGGGACGCTATACCACTCAGATCAGCTGTGAAGATAAGTTTGTTATGTGTGAACGCGGAACAGTCGATTATATTCTGACCTTATTGCCTGATGGGACAGCGCATCGTATTTTTGTCAATGCGGGGCAAATCAGTTACGACAATAAAAAACAATACGGCAAAGATTTATGGTTCTATGATGAAGACGCGCATCAAATTGTGGTGGCACGCGCCTCTGGGGTGAACTTTTACTATAATGTTGATCAAGACCATAATTTAATTATGGATAAACACAAAATTGCGATTGCAACAGAAAATAATCGTGAATACTTTAAAAGCAATCCCTTACCTTCGCAAAACTATCATTTAATCAGAGCAAGTTAATTATTTGCTCATTCAATTCTTAGCCCATGAGTGAAAACTTTTGGGCTTTTGTTTTTGCATCAAGTTTTTATGTGGGATGTGTAAAGCATGATTTATCAATGATGGCACATCTTCTACAACTGAATTGAGCAAAGTATGGTGGATAAGAGTGTTAGTCAAATAGCGCGAAATGCGGGAATTTTATAATAAAATAGGACTTACGCACTATCATTTATAGATTCTCTGTGGTAGCAGATGATTTTTATCGAGAATAAAGTCATCAATGAAGTCTTTGATGATTGGTCTAAATAATTTCTTCTGC
>NZ_BPPH01000031.1:0-27035 GCF_021602765.1 Acinetobacter sp. KAM396 | reverse complement strand
CGCAGCACATACAAGGATCGCGCCGTCCATCTGAGCAGCACCAGTAATCATGTTTTTAACATAATCGGCGTGGCCCGGGCAGTCTACGTGCGCGTAGTGACGAGTTGGAGAATCGTATTCCACGTGAGAAGTATTAATTGTAATACCACGTGCTTTTTCTTCTGGTGCAGAGTCAATTGCAGCGTAGTCTTTCGCTTCACCACCGAATTTTTTTGCACATACAGTTGCAATTGCAGCTGTTAAAGTTGTTTTACCATGGTCAACGTGACCGATTGTGCCCACGTTAACGTGTGGCTTATTACGTTCAAACTTAGCCTTAGCCATGAGATCTTCCTTTTTAAAACAACTCATGGAGGATCACTCCATGAGCATTAGGTTTTTTAACTATAAATTAGTTTGCGCTTATAGTAATCGAAAGATTACTCGTCGTCACCTTTTTTACCACCAGACTGGAATTTAGCAATGATGCCATCAGCCACGTTACGTGGAGTTTCAGCATATTTAGCAAATTCCATAGAGTAAGTCGCACGACCTTGAGACATTGAACGCATTTGTGTTGCGTAACCAAACATCTCTGCAAGTGGAACTTCTGCACGAATTGCTTTAGTACCACCAGGTAAGTCGTCCATACCTTGAACAATACCACGACGACGGTTCAAGTCACCCATGATATCGCCCATGTAGTCTTCTGGAGTTTCTACTTCAACTTTCATGATTGGCTCAAGAAGAACAGGATCTGCTTTCATGAAACCGTCACGGAACGCGTAAGAACCCGCCATTTTGAACGATAATTCGTCAGAATCGACATCGTGGTAAGAACCGTCGAATAATGTCGCTTTAATGCCTACAACTGGGTAACCAGCCAAGACACCATTCTTCATACGTTCTTGGATACCTTTGTCTACTGCACCGAAGAATTCTTTGGGTACTACACCACCTACAACTTCTTCAGCGAATTCATAGTCTTTACCAGCTTCAGGATCAAGCGGCTCTAAACGTACGTATACGTGACCGAATTTACCTTTACCACCAGTTTGACGTACGAATTTACCTTCTTGCTCAATCGTCTTTTTGATCGTTTCGCGGTATGCAACCATTGGTTTACCAATGTTTGCTTCAACACCGAATTCACGCTTCATACGGTCAACGATGATGTCAAGGTGAAGTTCACCCATACCCGCAATGATCGTTTGACCAGATTCTTCATCTGTACGAACGCGGAATGATGGATCTTCTTTCGCCAAACGACCTAAAGCAATTGACATTTTTTCTTGGTCAGCTTTAGTTTTTGGTT
Source organism: Acinetobacter sp. KAM396 (assembly GCF_021602765.1). NCBI lineage: Bacteria > Pseudomonadati > Pseudomonadota > Gammaproteobacteria > Moraxellales > Moraxellaceae > Acinetobacter > Acinetobacter sp. KAM396. The sequence goes on along the minus strand of NZ_BPPH01000031.1, from coordinate 25,741 downwards.
CAACAGCCAATGCAATTACTGGCTCTGGGAATTCCATACGCTCAAGTGTGATGACATTTTTCTCATCACAAAGTGTATCACCTGTAGTTACGTCTTTAAGACCTACACACGCAGCGATATCACCCGCACGAATTTCTTCAACGTCTTGACGATCGTTCGCGTGCATTTGCACGATACGGCCGATACGTTCACGTTTAGATTTAACCGGGTTATAAACAGAGTCACCTTGTTTAAGAACACCAGAGTAAACACGTACGAAAGTTAAGTTACCTACGAATTTGTCGTTCATGATTTTGAACGCTAACGCAGAGAACGGTTCTTCGTCAGATGCTTCACGAGTCGCTTTAGTTTCAGCTTTGTCGTCAAGGATACCTTCGATCGCTTTAACTTCTGTAGGTGATGGCAAGAATTCAATGACTGCGTCCAACATACGTTGAACACCTTTGTTTTTGAACGCTGTACCACAAAGCATTGGTTGAATTTCACAAGCCAATGTTTGAACACGTAGACCAGCAACGATTTGTTCTTTAGTCAAATCGCCATTGTTCAGGTATTCGTCCATTAACTCTTCAGAAGCTTCAGCAGCAGCTTCAACCATGTTTGTACGCCATTCTTCAGCAGTTTCTTGAAGATCAGCAGGGATTTCACCGTACTCGAACTTCATACCTTGTGAAGCTTCGTCCCAAATGATCGCTTTCATTTCGATCAAGTCGATAACGCCTTGGAAGTTTTCTTCAGCGCCAACAGGGATTACTACAGGTACAGGGTGCGCACCAAGACGTGTTTTCATTTGTTCAACAACACGGAAGAAGTTGGCACCCGTACGGTCCATCTTGTTCACGAATGCTAAACGAGGCACTTGGTATTTGTTCGCTTGACGCCATACAGTTTCAGACTGAGGTTGTACACCACCTACAGCACAGTAAACCATACACGCACCGTCAAGAACACGCATAGAACGTTCAACTTCGATGGTGAAGTCAACGTGTCCCGGTGTATCAATTACGTTGATACGGTGTTCAGGGAACTGTTTAGACATACCTGACCAGAATGTAGTCGTAGCAGCAGAAGTAATGGTAATACCACGTTCTTGCTCTTGCTCCATCCAGTCCATTGTTGCTGCACCATCGTGTACTTCACCAATTTTGTGAGATACACCTGTGTAGAACAAAATACGTTCTGTAGTCGTGGTTTTACCAGCATCAATGTGCGCAGAAATACCAATGTTACGATAACGAGAAATTGGGGTTTGACGTGCCATGATCTCTTGCATTCCTAAATTTTGTTGTTTAAAACAGGCGCTTTAAGCTGAAGGACAGCTTAAAGCGATTCGATGACAGTTTGGCGTAAACCAAGCTATCACCCTCCTGAATAGGGGCTGTTTTAGTCGCTTAGAAGCGGTAGTGAGAGAATGCTTTGTTGGCTTCAGCCATACGATGCACGTCATCACGTTTTTTAACCGCTGCGCCTTTACCTTCAGCTGCATCAAGCAACTCACCAGCAAGACGTAAAGCCATAGTTTTTTCAGAACGCTTAGCAGCAGCATCTACCAACCAACGCATCGCTAGAGCAGTACGACGGGATGGGCGTACTTCCATAGGAACTTGATAAGTAGCACCACCAACACGGCGTGCTTTTACTTCGACCATTGGACGAACTTTTTCAAGCGTAGCTTCAAAAAATTCAACTGGGTCTACTTTAGATTTTTCTTGAACGCGGTCTAAAGCACCGTAAACGATACTTTCAGCAATAGACTTTTTACCATCTTGCATTACGTGGTTCATGAATTTAGCGATTGTTTGGCTGCTGAATTTAGGATCCGGAAGGATTTCACGAGCAGCGACTACGCGACGTCTTGGCATTTTAAACTACCTATAAATATGACACTTCAGGGTGATCCAGCAGTAGCACAAAGTGTCGTGTGCATTTCGCTGGCCTTACTACACGTCGCTTGAATTTCACAAAATTAAATGCAGAAATCAGACAAGCGAGACGATAAAGGATTGCAGTTCTAAGAACTAAGACTAATCTTTAAAAGATTATTTCTTAGGACGTTTAGCACCGTATTTAGAACGTGCCTGGTTACGATCTTTCACGCCAGCACAGTCTAAAGAACCACGAACGGTATGGTAACGTACACCTGGTAAGTCTTTAACACGACCACCACGGATAAGAACAACACTGTGCTCTTGTAGGTTGTGACCTTCACCACCGATGTAGCTAGAAACTTCAAAACCTGAAGTTAAGCGAACACGGCAAACTTTACGCATTGCTGAGTTAGGTTTTTTAGGTGTAGTTGTGTAAACACGTGTACAAACACCACGACGTTGTGGACAAGCCTTCAACGCAGGAACTTTTGATTTTTCAACCAAAGTCGTACGACCCTTACGGATCAACTGATTTGTTGTTGCCATGTGGCAATTCTCCCGTTAATAAAAAGCCCCAAAAACATACTACTTTTTGAGGGCATGCAATTGTAAGCGAAGATAGAAAAATGGTCAATATTTCATAGGCAGTTAAAACAGCAACCATTTTCCTACTTATCACTTGTTTTTATTCAGCTTTTGGTTTTCGTGCAGTGGTACGTGTTCTTGGCTTTTTTGTAACCTTTGTTTTACTCGCTTTTACTGGCTCTGCTTGTTTTTCTGAAACGGTTTCAGCCACTTGAGTTGAATCCTCTACAGCATCCAAGTCATCTTCTAGTGCATATTCATCTGTTTCTTCAACTGGAATAGCTGTTTTTTGTGGTGCAACTTCGGCATGTGGTTCCAGCATTTGATCTGCCAATTCTTCTAAACCTTGCTGAATACTTTCATCTCGCTGTGCTGCAGTTGTTTCCACTTTGTCCGATTTTTTTTGCACTTTTACCGTTCTGATACTTTCATGGTCTGATACGGTTTGCTCTAAAGCATCTGACGGCGCAGATTCTGCGCTCTCTTGCCCCTCTACTAATCTATCTTGCTCCGTATGTTTGGCCTCATTGCCCTTCAATTGCTCCAAGAGTTTGGGCGCAGCCTGTGCCAGCAATTCCAATGATTTTTCATACGCATGAATAGCCGATAAATTGCTGTCTTTATGCTGTATTAAATAGCTACGGGCATTGGAAAATACTTGCTGCGCTTTGTGATGTACATCTTCCACCAATTTCCAGCTGTATACGGCACTCACCGATGCGGTTGCCACAGGCGTGAGTTTATTCAACATGGAAAACTTAGGTACATGAGTTAACCAAGGCCATTTCACTTGACCTTGCTCATTCAAGAAATATTTCTTTAAAGCCTCATAATCATTGCTTGAACCGAGCATATTTTGTAATTGATGCACATCATGAGTTTGCAGCATATTGGATAAGGTTTTTAGTCCCATCAATACTGCTTGCTTTTCTGCAATGACACCTAAATCAATTTGTTTAAAAATAAACTGAACAATTTCTTGCTCGGTGTCTTTGTTCAGTTCAAAACCGTAGGCACGCCCTACCTGATAAATGGTACGCAAAGACATCACAATAGATGCAGGCACATCAATGGTTGAACCAATTACTCCTGTTGCACCTGTTAATGCGCCTTGCAGTGATGCAATCCACTTATTTTGTTCTGCGAGTGCTTGACCAATTCGCTTAGAACGATCTACATCTTGAGTCAATTCTTCTAAATCGCGTACGCCTGCCTGATCAAGCACATCATCAACTGAGCTAATATTGGAAGTAAAACTATTCAACTGATCAAATAAATAATCTGAAATTTTGTCAGAAAAATCGGGCGATACAAAACTCGCCACCTGATTGACACGGTTATAGTGACGACCTAAAAGCTGACGTGAAACTTGTGGCACATGCTGTCTGAGCATGTGTTGAGGATTGTCATATTGACGTGCTTGAAAAGCACTAAAGCTACGCGCTTGACCTTCAATAATTTGTCCTGATTTTGCACTGTGCTCATCTTGCGCTACAGCACTTGGTGCAACTTGCTGCAAAACGTGGATGCCTGTTCTGCTGAGCTTTTTAGCCACTCCAATCGCATTCGAGAAGAATCCGCTTGATTGTTTATTGTTGGAATCTGACATTCTTACTCCTCATTTTTAATTTCTATGATTTATAGGTAAATACTAGGTGTAGTCTAAGTTTATCTCAATGTGATTGTGTATCTTTTGGTTGGCTTCCTGCATCTTATTTGATGGTTCACTGCGGTTTGATCTTCTCTGCAAAGTGGCATCATATTTGCCATAAGAATTCAAAATTCTTTCTGTTATTATGAATGCAATTGTAAGACATGAGTCATACCGTATCAGCGATTGCTTGGCCATTACGGTGTCCGGCTCAACATTATCACCATAAAAGGGATCTGTAGATGAAACGTGTTGTAATCACCGGCATGGGCATTAACTCGTGCATTGGTAATACTTTAGAAGCTGTGACTCATTCTTTACAAAACGGTATTTCTGGGACACGTTCCAACCCAACTTATGCTGAACTTAATTTCAAAAGCCACGTAAGTGCAGCGGCAGAACAAAATTTTGACCATATTGACCGAAAATTAAAACGTTTTATGGGCGTATGTGCGATGTACGCTTACAATGCTGCAGTAGATGCCATTGAACATGCGGGCTTAAAGCAAGAAGATTTAGCAGGTAACCCACGTTACGGTATCGCGGGTGGTTCAGGCGGTAACTCTACAGCATCTGTTGCAGAAATGATTGAGCTACTTGAAGAAAAAGGCGCACGTAAAATTGGTCCTTTCTTCGTACCACGTAACATGTCGAACACGATTACAGCTAACTTGGGCGTTGCGTTCAAATTACAAGGTATTGCGCACTCAATTACCAGTGCATGCGCAACTTCTGCCGATGCAATTGGTTATGCCTACAACCTTATTCAATTGGGTAAACAAGATTTAATGCTAGCAGGTGGCGGTGAAGAAGATCACTGGTCACAAAGCTTATTGTTTGATGCGATGGGTGCATTGTGTTCTAAATACAACGACACACCAGAAACAGCATCTCGTCCGTATTCTGCAGACCGTGACGGTTTCGTGATTGCAGGTGGTGGCGGTTTCGTGGTTCTTGAATCACTTGAACACGCTCAAGCACGTGGTGCAAACATTTTAGCTGAAGTAGTTGCGTATGCTGCAAACTCTGATGGTGCAGACATGGTTGCTCCAAGCGGCGAAGGTGCAACACGTTGTATCTTGATGGCTTTAGACGAAGCAAAACAACACGGTGTAGACGCAATTGACTATGTGAACACACATGGTACTTCTACCCCAGCAGGTGACGTGACTGAATTAAAAGCCATGGAACGTGCGTTTGGTGAAGGCAAAGTACCTGCGCTCAGCTCAACGAAGTCAATGACAGGTCACAGCTTAGGTGCTGCAGGCGTTCAAGAAGCAATTTATTCTGTCTTGATGATGCAAAATGACTTCATTGCACCAAACATCAACGTCACTGAACTGGATGAAGGCGCGAAAGCATTTGATATCGTACTTGAAAAACGCGACACAAAATTGAATACTGTCATGAGTAACAGTTTCGGTTTTGGCGGTGTAAATGCCTGCCTTATTTTCAAGAAGTGGGATGAATAATCTCCTATAGGATAGTCGATGGATGCACCTTCTGATGCTTTTTTATGGGTAAAAGCATTACATATTATTGCCGTGGTTTGCTGGTTCGCTGCATTGTTCTACTTACCACGTTTATATGTTTACCATGCCATGAGTGAAGATACACTGAGCCATCAGCGTTTTGAAATCATGGAGCGCAAGTTGTACCGAGGGATTATGTGGCCGTCTATGATTGCCACCCTCATCACGGCACACTTTTTGGTAGATTGGGGCGATGCGACCCGCAATTACCACGATGCGTTATGGTTTTACCTGAAAGTAGCATTGGTCGGTTTATTGGTGATTTACCATTTGGTTTGTGGCTATTACCGCCAAAAACTGATTGGCAATGCGCATTATAAATCACACAAGTTCTGGCGATTCTTCAATGAAATGCCGACTGTGCTGCTATTAGCGATTGTAATTTTAGTCGTGGTAAAACCACAGTTCTAAAATTTGAAACGCCAAGTATTCTGACATCTCAACCTGATTCGGTTGTAAAAAAACCTCAGTGCAAAGAACTGAGGTTTTTTTATGGGTGACAACTAAAAACAGCACTTATGCTTTAATTCAACGTATTTGTGAGTAAGGCTGAAAGCCCAATGCCGCTGCTTGTTTCTGCTGAGATTGAGGAATCGTGACAATAGCAATTTTTCCATCTGCACCACCACAGACCTGTGCATACATCCGCCCATCTGAACCTACACTGGCCCGCTTCACCTGAATCTGTGCTTGCTGTAAACGCTGAACAATTTCCGTAAGGGTTAAACCTGAATCTGGCTCACACTGTCGATGTTGCAATGATGTGTACATTTCGACCTGCGCAGTAGGTGTTGTGGATGTAGCAGCATGATTGGCACATGCAGTCATCAGTATTGAAACCGCTACTACTGCAATAGATTGACTAAATATCTTCATCACATACCCTCTTTCAATATTAAAATTAAATATTCAAATTAAATATTGAAGCACGATCTTTGCAATAACACTGCGCTAGAAATGCAAACAGATGTAAGCATCTCACTCATCAAGATAATTGTTCAAGCAACGGCAAGATTTGCGCAAAACACTGAATTCTGTATTTTGGTGCAGCGTAGTCTAGCTCCTGAGCCGAGCCATAACCGTATTCGACTGCAACACAATCGACACCATTGGCTCTCGCACCTAAAATATCGTGTTCACGATCTCCAATCATTAAACATTGCTCAGGTTGCAATTGCTCTTGCTGCAAAATATAGGCAATTAAATCTGCTTTATTGGTACGCTCGCCATTCAGTTCACTACCATAGGGATATGCAAAATATTGCAATAAATCGAAATGATCTAAAATTTGGCGTGCATAAATTTCAGGCTTGGCTGTTGCTAAAAACAGCTTATAGCCTTGTTGTTTTAAAGCCGCCAAGGTTGCGGCAGCATCTTCAAAGACGTGATTTTCAAACAAGCCTGTCGCAGCAAAACGCTCTCGATAGCCTGCTAAGGCTTGCTCTGCCAATACGTCATGCACATCTACATGAAGTAATTTTGCCAAAGAGGCTTTTAAGGGCGGCCCGATAATCCAATCAATATTTTCCGTATCTGAAATAGGATGCCCGACCTTAGCCAAACCATAACGCGCAGAAGCGGTAATGCCCTCTTTCGGGTCGGTCAGCGTGCCATCCAAATCAATTAAAAGGTTCTTTATCACAATGTCAGCCTATCTGCCTAAATGACTATCGAGAGTTATTCCAAAGTTGCCTATACTAACGTAAATAGAAGCAATTAAGGATATGTGTGTGCGACCAACAGTACTTTGTTTTTCTGGTTTAGACCCTTCGGGTGGCGCTGGTTTACAGGCTGATATTGAAGCCGTTGGCAATAGCGGTGCACATGCAGCAATAGCCTGCACAGCACTGACTATTCAAAACTCTCAGCAAGTGTTTGGCTTTGAAGCCACCTCTAAAGAATTGTTATTGGCACAAGCCAATGCGGTGGTGAATGATTTGCCCATTAAAGTCGTAAAGTCGGGCATGTTAGGCACCACTGACAACATTGCAGCACTGGCAGATTTTTTACGTGCACATCCTGATTATTTATATGTGCTTGACCCTGTTTTGGTTGCCAATAGCGGAGGGTCTTTAGGTGATCAAGCGACTTTGGTTCAGGCATTTGTCGAGTTAATTCCACTAGCGACGTTAATCACGCCAAATACTGTGGAATTACGCGCTTTAACGGGTGAAGATGATTTAGAACGTGCAACAGCTAAATTATTTGCAATGGGGGCACAGGCTGTTTTGGTCAAAGGTGGACATGAAGATACTCCTGATCATATTCGTAATGCACTGTATATCAACAATGAAATGATTTCTGAAACTCGCTGTCCACGTCTTGAAGGTGAATATCACGGTTCAGGTTGTTCATTGGCAAGTTTTATTGCAGGGCGCTTGGCATTAGGCGATCAACTGAAACAAGCGGTACAACATGCTGAAACTTGGCTGTTTGGTGTGCTTAAAAATGCGGAAACGCCTGTACCGAATGGACAGAAAATTCCGAAAAGGTTTTAGTATTTAACGTTCAACTCTTTCATACCCTGATCACACTGTATCAGGTTTTTTATTGCAACTTTTAACGTTCGTGCCTTTGCTTTAAATTTTCAACATGCTGACGATTGGTTTTCCAAGACTTATCCAGTAGTTCTTTTTCAATTCTCAGTTGAATACGTTTCAGTTTCATCGGTGAAATAACTTCATGCCGAAAACCTTTGACATACTCAACCCATGCACTGCCTTTAAAAACATTGTTAGGCAAGGAGGTCTTAAATTCACAGTCTGGCATAAATACAATCACAGAATGCAGATATTCAGGCTCGACAATATCGCTCAATACTGATTCCAAAACTTTTATATGCTTATAGTTCTGATAGACAGGATTCTGAAACTTATAGCTCTTTTTATAAATTTTTTGTGTCCATACTTTTTGGCGTTCTCCACCAAAAATCCAGCCTTTATAGTTTTTTGTTTCAATCACAAAAACTCCAAAAGGACTCAATAAAATATGATCTATTTGAGTTGTTCCTGCGGACTCATCAGGCAGAGTTACATCATTCAACAAAATATAATGTTCATCTAAATACAACTTCACATGCATACTTACTGCGAGTTCCCCCGCCTTTCCCTTTAGAAAAGGTTTGAAAATTTTGATCAGTCCCACACCTGCAACAAGCAGAATAAGCCACCAAAACTGTAACAATAATGTTTTTAACATTTCCTCTGCTCTATTTTATTTAGATCAAAAATTTTTATTTAATATCAGTTATTTAAAATTTTGAAGTTGATGATTCTAACTTTAACAAAATCGCTTTATTATCCAAGCCACCTGCAAAGCCCACCAGCTTTCCACTTGCACCCACCACCCGATGACACGGCGCAATAATCGAAATTGGATTTTTGCCATTTGCCGCACCTACGGCGCGCATCGCATTGACACTACCAACTTGTTCGGCAATTTGCTTATAACTGCGAGTTTCCCCAAAAGGAATACTTAATAACGCCTGCCAAACTTTCTTCTGAAATTCAGTGCCTTCAAAATCAAGAGGCACATCAAATTGCTGACGCTGACCTGAAAAATAGTCTTGGAGTTGCTGCTGAGTTTTGAGCAAAATTGGATGATCATCTTGTCGAACTAAATTGGCTAAACGTACCCGTTTATGATCTTCGTTATCCCACATTACCGCAACCAATGCATGATCGTGAGCCACCAATTTAAGCACGCCTACAGGAGTGTCCATTTCAGTAAATGCCAGTTGCATTATTTTTTCTCCTCAAGCAGGTTGGGTATCAGCTCATCCTGTTTTTAACTCAAACCGATCTGTTAATGAGCGCTCACGCCAATTGACCAGATTCCAAGTTAGCTAGATGAAATTTTCATAAGCACCAAACCTGAAATAATCAGAACAGCTGCCAACATACGCATAGCACTGGCAGGTTCGCCTAACACAAAAACACCCACTAAAAATGAACCGACTGCGCCTATACCTGTCCAAATCGTATAAGCCGTGCCTAATGGCAAAGTACGCATGGCATAGGCCAAAAGCGCAAAACTTAAAATCATAAAAAAGATAGTCACGATACTGGGCGTTAATTTACTAAAGCCGTCAGACAACTTCATGGAATATGCCCAAACCACTTCAAAAATACCCGCCAATATCAACATCATCCAGGCCATAACGCCCTCCTTCAATATCATGAAATCAGGCCGTCCTGAAGATTTTTCTTGTCGAGTATTTAGTCGCTTTGACTATTTCCAAAAACCCAAACAAGGGAGGTCGTTCCTCCTGTTGCAATTTAAGCTACCGCACAGCGATACTGTACCCGTACCTATTTTAAACTTAAAATTTTGCGCGCACCATTCAACACAAACATGGCCACAATTAAGCCAATGATCAGGTCTGGATAATTCGAGCCTGTGAGCATCACTAAACCGCCCGCGATAATCACGCCTAAATTCACAATTACGTCATTGGCCGAAAAAATATAACTAGCCTGCATGAGGGTTCCACCATCCTTATGCCCTGAAATCAGCCATAAACAGGTGACATTCGCTACCAATGCAGCAGCGCCAATGAGCATCATCAACATAGATTCTGGTTCGCTGCCCAAGACGAAACGACGCAGTACATCCACAATCACCAATGCGGCCAAAGCCAATTGCACCCAACCTGAAAGATGTGCAGCTTTAAGTTGCTTTTTAGCCGATTGTCCCACCACAAATAGTGCCAAACCATACACGGCGGCATCGGCAAACATATCTAAGGAGTCGGCAATTAACCCTGTAGAAGATGCAATTAAACCTGCAATCAATTCCACCAAAAACATAGCAGCATTAATGCCAAGCAAGGCATACAGCACTTTTTGTTGTGCAGCGCTGTTAGATACAGGCAATTCGGTTTGTGTATTGGCTTCAGTTTGTTGTAACACAGCACCCAAACCCAATGCTTCTAATTTATGGGTGATTTCTGTGGCAGATTGATTGTTGTGATTAACCTTTAAAAGTCGTGCAGGCAAATCAAAAGATAAGGCAGCAATATCATTATGGTCTGCCAAAGCAATTCGCACCATTTGTTCTTCAGCACCGCAATCCATTTTAGGAATATGGTACGCACTCACCCACGGACTCAAAAGTTCAGAACCTACGACTGTTGATTTATCTGTCTTGGCAGTCGTTGCAGATGTACAGCTATTTTGATCAGCACAGCTTTTTTCTGTATCGCAAGACGAACCACAGCCTGTATCGCCACATGACTTGGAGTGTGTAGGCGCAGTTGCACAAGGCTGGTTTACATTTTTTTGCGTATCACAACCACAGCCAGTATTGTTTAGATTTTGGTTTTCTAAGTTTTTATCTTGATTCGATTGAGGATCTTGAGTTGATGAAGACATACGCCACACCCAAAAATACAATAGGCTCAGTATAAACCAAGCCTATGTATTTAGGGACAATCTATTCTATTTAGAAGCAGCAACGATCCATTGACTTAATCATTGATAAATACCCCTAATCATTAAAACCTGAAACGCAAGCCTATCGCATATAAGCCGCTCTGCTCGGAATCGGTTGCAGACTGCCAAGCAGTGTGTTGATCGCCTTTCGTATATTCATAACCTGCACTGATATACGGCATGATGTTCTTGCTGATTTCATAACGCATTTCCACCCCCACAGCCGCGCGGTTGAGTCCTGTTTTTTTCGCATATTTGGCATCATCCTGCAGAATAACATCTACATCTAAATAAGGCTGTGCAATCAATTTCTGAGTCAATAACAGATCCCGTGTGGCTTCCAAACTCAAAGCCGCATATTGATCTTCACCCAAATAAAAATAAGCATCGGTTTCAAAAAAATATGGAGCTAAACCATGTAAGCCAAGCACAGCGTCAAACTTATTTTCTCGGTCTGTTTGATGCGCTTGCTGATTCACTTCATGTCGATAACGCACACCTGCTTGCACATCCCAGAAATCTGAAATCATACGACTGTATAACAACTTGGCATCATATTCAGTCGCTTGTGATTCGTGCTTATCGCTATGAATTTTCACAAACAACTTGTTTTCATCAGTTCCAATACGAGTTTGTAATTCAGATTTGAGTACTCCCTCGGCATGGTCGTTCACTTGCCATTGTGTATCTAAAGTGCTCACCGTATATATTTGCGCACCATGTTCTTTACGATGATCATGTGACTGCAACTCTTGTACGGGCGAGGCGGATTGATGCGATTGATGCGATTGATGCGATTGATGCGATTGATGCGATTGATGCGATTGATGCGATTGATGCGATTGATGCGATTGATGCGATTGATGCGATTGATGCGATTGAGTATCTTCCTGAGCAGCGATTGTTGCAACCTCTGCGGAACTAGCATGTGCACTATGTTCCTCTGTCGCTGCCAGCCCAACTGTACTGATGCAGCAGACAGAAATACTTAAAACCGTTTTCGCAAAAAGATTAATGTTGTGCATGTGTTGCTCCTTTTTGCGCTGTCGCTGAAGAGGTTTGAGTGGCTTGAATTGCTGTGGTTGAAAGCGGTTCATTTTCACTCACCTGCGCTACAATCAATTTATTCATCATTCCCGCGCTCATGTGATAGAGCAAATGACAATGTATTGCCCATTCACCTAATTCATCTGCAGTAAGCAGTGCAGTTACAGTTTGACCTGGCGGCACAATTAATGTGTGTTTATTCGGCATTTCTGCTGCCGTTTGACCATTTTCCAACTGCATAAACATGCCATGTAAATGCATTGGATGCGCCATCATGCTGTCATTGATAAATTTGATCCGAATACGCTCACCATATTTCACCTTGAGCGGTGTGGCATCACTAAATTTCTTGCCGTTGATTGTCCAGATGTAACGCTCCATCGTACCGCCTAAACGCACGACCAATTCACTGGTGGGTTCACGTGTATCTGCTTGTGGCTGCAGCGATTTCAAATCCTCATAATTCAAGGCCTTATGCCCCGCAGGTGTAGAAGCATTTGCCCATCCATATACCACTACATTTTTGTGTTCTGCTGAAGGCATACGATGTTGTGTATTCGCATTTTCAGACATTGCAGCGTGGTTCATTTTGGAGTGATCCATCTCAGACATTGATGCATGATTCATTTTGGAATGATCCATTTCAGACATCGCTGCATGATTCATCTTGGAATGATCCATCTCAGACATTGCCCCATGATTCATCTTGGAGTGATCCATCTCAGACATCGCAGCATGATTCATTTTCGAATGATCAATTGCCGCATGATTCATTTTGGAGTGATTCATCTCAGACATCGTTGCATGGTTCATTTTGGAGTGATCCACCTCAGACACTGATGCATGATTCATTTTGGAATGATCATCACCTGAATGCTCTGTGGCATGCCCCATATCTTGCATGGTGAGTAAAGCACGCGGACGCGCTGCAGGTAGCTGTAGATTTGATTTTGCAGAATGAAATTCACTCTGCAAACTCCCCCACTGCAAAACCTGAGCGGTCTATCGATTCTGCTTCAATTTGATAGTGCGCTGCTTGAGGTTGAACAATCACATCGTAAGTTTCCGCAGTGCCTATACGAAATTCATCCACTGTGACAGGTTTGACTGGCTGACCATCAGCACTGACCACTGTCATTTTTAAGTTTGGAATCCGAACATCATAAAATGACATGGCAGAGGCATTGATAAAGCGCAAACGCACTTTTTCATTTGGCTTGAATGCACCTGTCCAGTTCTGTTCAGGTGTCTTGCCATTCATTAAAAAAGTATAGCCTGTGACATCGGAAAGGTCGGTTTTCAGCATACGCATTTGATTCCACATTTTACGGTCTGACCATGTGGCTTTTAGTCCATCACGCTGTATTTGACGCCAAACATCACCTAAGGTTTCACGCTGATTTTGATAAAACTCGGCTGAAATTTTTAAATCTTTCTGAATTTGATTGCTAGATTTTTCATGAAAATCTGACAGCATCACCACATAATCACGATCTGCATATTCATGTGCGTTTACGGCTGGCTTGGCTTTAGGATGAATCACCAAAGAGCCGTATAGACCATCTTGTTCCTGACCTTTGGAATGTGCGTGATACCAATAGGTACCACTTTGTCGCACTTTAAATTGATAAATAAAATGCCCTTGCGGCTTAATCCCTTGAAAACCGTTAAATCCAGGTACACCATCCATCAAACCGGGCAACAATAAACCATGCCAGTGAATAGATGAGTCCTGATTTTTTAATTGATTATTAACGTGAATTACCGCCTCATCGCCTTCTTCAAATTCGAGTGCAGGCGCGGGAAATTGTCCATTGACTGTAATACGTTGAACAGGTTTTCCCGTGATATTGACCGTTTGTTCTGCAATGGTCAGGTGATATTCCTTGACCGCAGCAAATGCAGAACTCGAACACAATGCACAGACTGTTAAAAACAGCGCAGGCTGATAAAATTTAGACATGACTTAATCCTTAAAATAAAACGTAAAAGTGTTTTGAATTCAGGATTAAGCTTTGGGTGGACGTAAAATTTGCTGCCAATGCCCAAGTAAATGTTGAGCGTGATAAGCAGGCAATAGAATATTGACAGATGAGAGTGCTATAGGTTGAATCAATTCAGGAACTTGCACATGCAACACACTGTTTAAGCTTTGACAATGCAACTGCGCACAGTCTTGACAATTCATGCCAGCAGTAGAAAAATCAGCCGAGCCATAACAATCTGCCGCATTTAAATCGGTATCCGTTGCGGATGTGTGCTGACTGAGATGATGGTTGGCCTTGGCATCATGCCCAGATATATGCTGCTTGGTTTCAGGATACGTTTGTAAAGCTGTGGTATGACAATCTGGTAAAGATGTCATTTCACTCGCTGCGGTTGCAGAATGCCGATTTTCAGACCCTACTGCATGATTTGACATCATCCAATCATGTGCAGGTTTGACCGCAGCACTGACAATACCACTCCACCCCATGACAAATGTCATTAGGACAACAAACCACATTTGTTTGTAGGGTTGAGTCAGCACTAAATGAATTCCTGAGTATGAAAGATGTAGACCTGAACTTGCACAAGAATTGAACATTTTTGCCAAGTGCAATCCACAATCTACTCAATATAATTCAAGCTCCACTTATACACAATGTCTTCTACAATTAAAAACAGAATGAATCCGTGCGATTTGAAAGCCAACTAAAACAATCAAGTTATATATTAAGCAACTTATTTTTATAATTAACTGAGTAAATACTCAATAAATTCAGTGTATTTAAAATAAACAAAAAGGATTCGATTGAATCCTTTTTATACTTATTTCGTATAATTCATAAACCACTGATGTACCAATGTTTATAAATTAATCTGTTTATCCATAGTGTTATCAACATAGATATCCATACGGTTATCTACAAAGTTATCCACAGTTTAAGACCTTGTGATTGTAGAAACTTATACTTTGACTGCGCCAACTTTTGCCAATTCAGCACGCATTTCATCAATCACCGTTTTATAGTTTGGCTTGCCAAAAATTGCTGAACCTGCAACAAACATATCTGCACCCGCTTCTGCAATTTCACGAATATTGGCAGGTCCTACACCGCCATCAACTTCTAAACGAATATCACGACCTGAAGCATCAATGATTTGACGTGCCTGACGTAATTTCTCTAAAGTCATCGGAATGAATTTCTGCCCACCAAACCCTGGGTTCACACTCATGAGTAAAATCTGATCGACTTTATCAAGTACATAATCTAAATAATGTAGCGGTGTAGCAGGGTTAAATACCAAACCCGCTTTTGCACCGCCCGATTTAATCAGTTGTAATGAACGGTCAATATGCTCAGAAGCTTCAGGATGGAAAGTGATAATATCTGCACCCGCTTCAAGAAAATCACCAATCATTCGGTCTACAGGTTTTACCATTAAGTGCACATCAATTGGTGCCGTAATACCATAGTTTTTCAATGCCTTACACACACCTGCACCGAAAGTTAAATTCGGTACATAGTGATTATCCATCACATCAAAATGCACCACATCGGCACCTGCCTGAAGTACATTTTCCACTTCTTCGCCTAGACGAGCAAAATCTGCAGATAAAATAGACGGCGCAATTAAATAAGGCTTGGACATGGGAGAACCTAGCTGAAAATTGGATTGAGGCGCATTATAGCAAAGACTGGTTGGTGTGGTGGATTCTGTTACGATTGGATCATTCAGTTCGATGATTCAGTTAGATTACAATTTGATAATTCTATATGCGCAACGCTCTGTTGCAGCATTCCACTGTTCTTTCAGTTTGGCTTTGTTAAGCTAAAGGTCTTTACCCATTTAAACACAATGTTAGTTTCAACAGATGATGAACAGTTCTGCCCATATTCAAACAACACAAGCAAGTCGCATTGCCAAGCGTCTACTCAACCACTGGAAACATAAATTTGACGTTGTAGACAATGCAACCCTATACCAAATTATGATGCCAACTGCCACAATTCTGCTTATGCCTCAAACAGATGAGCTTGTGGTTAAAATTCAGGTAAAAGATGCTGCAACAGATTTAAGTTACCTCGAACAAGTCGTGCTTGATCATTTAAGTCGTATGGCACAAACAGAATTGAGCGCGGTTTGGCAACACCACTAACTGTTTCATGTTAAGGCGCTAAACGCTGTGTCTGTTCAAAATCCTTAACCGCTTGAATACGTTTTTGTGTTGAAGGATGGCTTTGCAAAAAATCCAAAGGGTTGTTGGCGGTGTCTTCACCTGCATCTTCTGCCAAACGTTCCAGAAAATGAGCGAAATGAATGGCTGGAATGCCCTGAGCGTGCATCGTATTTAAAGCATAATGATCTGCTTCAGATTCAAAATTACGTGAATAATTTGCCCCGACGAGCGCCACAGGCAAGGTCGAAACTAAATCTGTACCATCACCTGTAATCGCGAGCAAAATAATACTAAACCCTAAACTCGATAAGGCTTGTTGCAAACTGTGTCTTTCTGCCAAATGCCCTTGTTCATGTGCCAAAACACCAATGATTTCCTGATCATTCTGCGCCAATTCCACCAATTCATCGGTCAAAATAATGGTGTTATTCGGAATTGCCAAAGCATTCGCTCCTAAGCGATCACCTTGTCGAAACAGCACTTTGGCAGGTGTATCTCCTGCAATGAGCTTGCGATAATCTGCCAAAATTTTCTGCTGACGTACTGCGGACAATTGACTTGGCGCTGTCATATCTAAAATATAACGCTCTGCCTCATCACCAATTTGATTTAAGGTGTTCGCAGGCAATTGAAAGGCAACATATTTGGATGCACTTGGGATGCCCCACTGCACTGTGACAAATACCATCAACGACACAAAAACCAGACTAAATACGATCAGACTTGGCGTGCGTTCCAATTTCCAGATGGAATGCTGCACCTGTTTATTTCGCAGTTGAAACCACTCAGGCAAGGCTTGAGAAAACTCAATACGTGCATCGTCTTTAAGTTCAATGACAGGCTGAATTTTACCCAGTGCGCCCACCAACATCATGTCTTGATAATGATAGCGCCGTTGTTGTTGTAAGTTCTCACCATAACAAATGAGTACCGACTGAGCATCAATAGGCGAGATTTTGGCTGGCCATGGTTTAGATACCACGCCATCATAAAACACCACATCCACGACCTGTGCCGCCATATCTCTCTCCCACCTTACAGCGAAACATCAATATCAAAAATATCACTGATTTCTTCTGCAAGTGCGCTATGTTCAGCTTGCAGTTTATTGATCATCAAATCTGGATCATTTTTTAAATGTAGACTTAAAGACTCAACCTGATAGCGATATAAACGAATGGCTGCCCATGGAGTCATTAACCCCAAACTCAGAACTTTCACAATCCAATTGGTCAGCACAATCCAAGTATAGTGCCACTGCCCACAATCGGTCTGAAATTCACTACCACTGATACTGGTATTGTTCCATGTAGTGATAAAAATTCGCGCCGACATCAGCGGCCAAATTAAAAACAACCCCAGCAGATAAACCGCTAAAAACAACCACACCAACTGTGCAGGATTTCGACTTAACTGTCCTGCGAAAGCCAATATCATCCCCACAGCAAGCAAAATACCAAAGAATAAGAAAATAGGTATATACATCGCGCGCATAAAAGCAGGCCAGTCAGCTTTTAATTTAAATTTAAGCTGTCCTGCATATAAATGGTCGAGGCAGTAACGCTTATACATCCACACCAATACAGGAAAAAATAAGCCCAATGTAAACAGATTAATCACGATACATTTTAAAAATACCCAGTAGGCTTCTTTGTTACTGCCTGAAAAATAAAAACGCGCATTACCAAATTTACTATTTCGCGCCTTGAAACGGATGGTCGCTCGAATCAACCACGGCACAGCTAAATATAAAGCCACCACGCCAATGAGCATGGCTTTGACTGAATAATTGGAAATCACCGAGATCGCAACATAAATTCCAATGGCAATTAAACGCCCTAATAAAATTTTATGTGGGATACCCGTGAAATCAAAACGGCGTTTGATTAATTCGGTATTGCCATAAAAATAGCGCAAACGACGTACTTTTGCCCACGGTGCATATAGCCCGAAGGTTACAATCATCAACAAAATATTGACAATCCAAATGCCAAAATACTCTGAGGCGCTACCATGAAACTGAAAATGATGAATCCGTCCAAGTAATGGATTCAGCGCAGGCGGCGTTGTAGGCTCCGCTGGAAAAAACGGGGAAGATGACGGTGTTTGTTGTGGTAAATCCCATTCTGAATTGTGCATGTGATGCCTTAGTTATTTTATTGTGCAGTCGTTCTTTTACCCAGAAACTCAAACCCAAATGAGCAATCTTTCTAATTGGTAAAAAAGCAAGCGTTCACCATTCTATTAAACAGAAACAACGTGCCTAGAAAAGTTTAAAAATCAATGTGTAAAATTGAGTGCATGGCTTAGTCTGCTTGTAGTTGCACCACATGAAATTGCAAATGCTGATCTATAAAGCTTTGAATGAAATAATAGCCATGATCATAGCCCGCCTGTTCACGCAAACTCAATTTTTGTCCGACCGTATCACAAGCTTGCTGAAATAATGCAGGATTGAGCTGACTGTAGAATTGGTCTTTCAATCCCTGATCAATCAAAATTTCACTGAACAATGCACCTTTGGCCTGCACCAAAGCAGTCGCATCGTGCTGTAACCATACTTGCTGATCTGTACCTAAATAATTCGAAAATGCTTTTTCACCCCACGGGCATTGGCTTGGTGCACAAATCGGAGCGAAAGCAGACACGGACTTAAATTTTTCACGATATTTAAACGCAAGGGTCAATGCACCATGACCGCCCATACTGTGCCCCATGATGCCAACGTGCTGTGCCTGAATTGGGAACTGTTGCAGTACCAATTGATAAAGCTCATCTGCGATAAAAGTTTCCATTTGGTAATGTGTCGCCCACGGTGCTTGTGTCGCATTGATATAGAAACCTGCACCGTGTCCAATATCCCAATGGTCGCCTTTAGCAACAGCCTCACCACGTGGTGAAGTATCTGGACTAATCAAGATTAGTCCCAATTGTGCTGCCATGTGCTGCGCATGTGCTTTAATCGCAAAAGTTTCTTCGTTACACGTTAAACCCGCCAAATAAAATACCGCAGGACATGCCTGCCCCGCCAAAGCTTGTTCTGGTAAAAAAATGCCAAACTGAGTTTCAGTCTGTAAAGCATTTGAATGAAAACGATAAATCCGTTGCTCACCCTCAAAACAGCGGTTGCTCTGAATTAACTCCATCACCCTCTCCTCTTTGGCTTATTGAACAGGCTGCGCACTCAATTGAATTTCTGCCGATGTTGCAACACTTTTTTGTGGAAACAAACGCTGCTCTAATTGTGGCAACATCAATTCCATATTTTTACCAATTGCCCATTGCGGCTCTGAAGGTTCAAAACCTTGCGCTTGCTCCCACTTGGCCACAGTCACTTTGGCTTCATTAAAGGCATTGGCAAAAGAGTTTTGTTCACGCATAGCCTGATCAAAAAAGGCACGGCCAAAATAGGTGTAGTCTGCTTCATTTGAACAGCCAAACGACTCACGATCTGCTGCCGATGCAGTAATCACCAAGGTATTATCATCTTGCAAAGCAGATACGAAGCTACCAGAATAACAAGCTGAAATGACAATCACGCGCCAGCGAATACCCGATTTATCCAAAGTATCACGCAGCCATTTCGGATCGACCTGATTTAAGTCGAGTGGCGCATTTTCAATTTCAAAATGATCTTTTAAACCGTGTGAGGTCATATATAAAAACAGTACATCACTTTCACGGTTCATGCGTTGCCCAATACGGCGCAGCGCCAATTCAATACTGGTTTGCGAAGCAATTGGAATTACATTACGGGTCATTGGGTTATTAATGAGTACCATCGAACGCCCAAAAGTGCCAAAACGGGTATCAAACTGTTCACGAATGCGCTCAATTTCAGACATAAATACGTCTTGATAGCTCGCCCCTGCAACGCCTAAAAAGTACCAATGCGATTGGGCAAATTCCCCATATTGAATACTATCTAAAGCTTTATTCAGTACACGGCTTTGTGCATAAAAAGCTTCTTCGCTTAAACTTGGTGGAACTTCTTCTACTTTCCAAATGGGCTGACTTTTCACTGACATTTGCCAAACCACCAAAGTGAATAAGGTCGCCAAAACAATCAGTGCACGTTCCCACCACGGCCAATGTAGCTCACGTGAAAATACCCACACCACGGCCAAGCTTTGCCAAACAAACAGCACCATAAAAATGGTAGGCAAATAGTCATACAACACATACGGTAAGACATCCATCATGCCCATGTATTGAATCAAGCTTTGTAATAAAGCAACGTGAGTATCTAATACTAACCACAACAAAGCAGGGACTAACAATAAACGCGGGTTATTGACACGCTGAGAAAGAATAATTCCGACAATTAAGGCAATAAAAGGCCACAAAGCATAACTAACCAACCCCTGTGGGTTAAATTCCCCCACTTCTCCCGCCACCAACCAACTGAATAAGGTATTGGCAAGACCGCCTAAAATCCCCCAAAAAATCAGTTGTAAGATAGAAGGACGAATAATTTGCAAAGAGCGTCGCGAACCCAAAAATAACCAAACGCCCGCGGCTTGGTTGCTTTTAAAATCGTGCCAAAAATTAATGGAGGGTTTGAAGTCAATCATAGGATTCTGTTAATCGCAGCTCGCGTTTCCACACTCCAAGTTTATGCTTGTCGTCGTAATTATCAATTGTCAATTTTAACTATATAACAAATCTTTGCGCATTATAGAAGCATTGAACGGCTTGCCACTGCTTTAGTGGTAGAAATCTACCCGTTGTTCAAATGTGCTTGGAAATAAGCATCAAATCGGCAAGCATCACCCTGCCATTGATGTGTGGTTTCCTGTCCCGCCAAAAATACTGCTAAACGTGGGCGCTTCACCACAACACGTTTGGCAATTTGCTGTGCCAAACCCAGTAAATGATCACCTAAATCCATTTCCCCATCTTCAGGTAACAGCAAATGTAATAACTGCATTTGTTTTTTGACTTGAGCCTGCTTTTTCTGCGCCTGTTGATGTTGATCTCGCTGCGGAAACATCGGATCTAAATACACCACATCAACCACTTTACTCTGCGCTATACAGTCACGTAAATAATCTGCTGAATCTGTAAAAACCAATTGGATACGAGCAACAACACTTGCTAAAAAAGGATCATCTGCGGCTTGACGTTTAGCATCTTCCAACAAAGTAAAAAGAATCGGATGACGTTCCAACAATGTGACCTGAGCACCCAAATGTGCCATGAGCAAGCTATCGTGTCCTAATCCTGCCGTAGCATCAATCAGGCTTGGTTTTTCCGACAAATTACAGGCGCGAGCAATCATTTCCGATTTTAAAGAGGCACGCTTTAACCGCCCAGTTTCAGCTTTCCAATCGGGTTGCATTTTCATGCCATGGGCACATAACCACAGCCCTTCAGCATCGACACACAATGCCAATTCAGGGTTCAAACGCAAAAAACGCGCATTGAGTTTTTCTACTGTTTCAATGCGCGTTTGCACGCCTCTAGATAAAAGCACAGCAGAATAATGCTGTGCTTGAGTGAGACACTCGGCTTCAGTGTATAAGCGAAGTTCGCTTACCATAGTTTCCAGCCTGTGAATGCGAACAATAAAATGATTAAACCTGAAGCAATACGATACCAAGCAAAAATCATAAAATCACGTTTCGCAACATAAGCCACCAATGCACGGATCAGCAAAAGTGCGGAAACAAATGAAACAATAATCCCGAAGCTGAGTACGGTCCAATCTTCGGTGGTTTGGAATATATCATAGCTTTGATACAAGTCGAGTAAGCCTGCACCAATAATGACTGGAATCCCCAAAAAAAAGGAAAACTCAGTTGCCGCTTTACGCGATACACCCAAGAACATCGCGCCAATAATAGTTGCACCTGAACGCGAAGTCCCCGGAATCAGCGACAATACCTGAATTAGACCAATCCAAATCGCATCTCGATAAGTTAGTTCTTCAACCTCATGAGCACGTACTTGTGGTGGATGTTTTTCAATCCACATAATGATAAAGCCGCCAATAATCAAACCAATCGCCACGGCAACATCATTAAATAATAATTCTTTTACAGTTTGTCCAAAGGTCAATCCAATCAGAATAATTGGAATAGATGCCATGATCAGACCAAAGCCCAAGCGACGACCTTTTTCTTCGCCTGTAAACATACCTGTGGCTGCGCCCCATAGACGTGTCCAGTATTCATAAATGACCGCTGCAATTGCCCCCATTTGAATGGCAATCACAAATACATCACTTTTTTCTTTGGTCCAAAAGTCCATCAGCTCTGCAGCTAGAATCAAATGTCCTGTGCTAGAAATGGGTAGAAATTCGGTAATCCCTTCTACAATACCCATAATTGCTGCTTTGAGCAGCAGTAAAAGATCCATAAATAACCCTAATTATGCCTTGCCTTGTTCTGGAATTTTTTTCCAAGCATTGTCACGTAAATAGACAGGCAATGCTTGTTCTGCGCTGACCCATTGCTGTTGCTGTGCACAGACGCGTGCAATAGTAGCAATATCTTGTGCGCTTGCACTTAAGCCTTTGTATTGTATTTGTTCTTGATCAATCAGACCCGCCCCAGAACCGACCAATTGAAAGCGTACCACCTGTGCAGCATCGCTATAATTCAATAATTGTTCCTGATCAACCGCCTGCATAATCCCTTGTGCATCTAGCTCATAACTGGCGATATACACTTCATTCATGCGTGCATCCAACACAGCTGTAACCGCAGTTAATCCTTTAAGACGATAAGCCGCTTGCGCCAATGCCTGCAAAGTCGATACAGGAATTACAGGCAAATCATGCGACCACGCCAAAGCTTGCGTCACTGCCGCATTAATTCGCACACCGCTAAAAGAACCCGGGCCACGGCTAAAGGCAATTGCAGTTAGCTCGGCCGTACTGATTTGAGTTTCAGCAAAGCCTTGCTCAATCATCGGTAAGATGGTTTGCGTTTGTGCTTTTGCTCGCGCATCTAATTGAAAAAAGAGTTCCTGTTTTTCATCTACAATCGAAACGGAACACTGCTCATTGGCAGTTTCCAATGCCAGCAATTTCATGCACAACCTTCAAGAATTAAATATCAAAAATTGGCGTTATGATACTCCACTCCTGAAATTCAAGCGAGGATTTACACGTACCAGATTGCAATTCCTGCGTATAAAACTCTCAGTCATTACAGCGAAAATATGCGTTTGATTGTACGATGCAAATTCAATTTTAAAGTGTGCAAGGCTCTAGGTTTACAAAATGTTGAAAATGTTCAGCATAGTGTAGCGCACTCATTTTTAAACGTGCTTCTGCAGACTCATCCAAAGTCTTAACCACTTTTCCAGGAGAGCCCATCACCACAGAATTATCAGGAATCACTTTCCCTTCAGGAATTAAAGCATTGGCGCCAATAATACAGTTTTTACCAATCACGGCATGATTCAGAACCACCGCATTAATACCAATCAGACTGTTATCTCCCACAGTACAACCATGTAACATCGCCTGATGGCCAATAGTCACATAATCACCAATCTGCATTTCAATCCCTGCATCGGTGTGCAACACAGCATTTTCCTGAACATTGCTAAAATTACCCAATTTGATTTTGCTGTTATCGGCACGCACCACAGCCCCAAACCAAATGCTGACTTTCTGCCCCAACTCAACCTGACCAATGACTGTGGCATTATCCGCTACCCAACCATCCCACGGTTGCTGCATTGCTTTAGGCGCATATCCTTTAAATTTATACAACATGGTTCTTTCCTATCCTCACATCAAAATTTTTCTATTTCTTAAATGTTGGTGAATTTAACAAAAACGGCCATTCTTTACGATAATCCAAACCATATTCAAATAAAGACACTAACATCCGCGCTGTTAAACCCCAAACCACTTCATCTTCAACCTGCATACTAGGAAAATATAATTTTTGTTGTGCAAAGCTCACTTCATACGGCGTTGGTGGCGCTTCAATCAAATGCTGTAAAGAGGCAAAAAAGATGCGATCAATTTCTGAAGGTTGTGGAATTAGTTCTACTTTTGGGGGAATCAGCCCCACCACAGGTTTGACTAACATTCCATTACGGGCTTTTTGCATGGGCAAATCGCCAATCAACTGCACTTCAAATGGATTTAATGCAGTTTCTTCCTGAGCTTCGCGCAATGCCACCACAATATTACTGGTATCTTGCGGATCGCGTTTGCCGCCCGGAAAAGACACCTCACCCGCATGATTATTGAGTAGGGTAGAACGGCGGGTTAGCAATACCTTAGGATCAGACTCGTCGGTAATGGCAATCAATACCGCTGCATGCGCTTCCATGAACGTTTTAGAAAAGCGCAAACGTTGCTGTAATAGATGCGTGAGCGAATGATCAATCATGCCTTATTATTCTCCTTGTCTAAGTTTTCATCATAGCTGAAATAGACAGGCAATAGATAGAGAGGATGCCAAAGTTGAAATTTTAAGTTATTCTGAGAGTTCCCTTTAACAATGACGATCACTATGAACTTTTGTGGAAATTGTGGGCAAAAAACAATAACGAAAATTCCGCTTGGCGATCAGCAATTACGTCAAGTGTGTAGCGCATGTGGCAGCATTCACTACGTCAATCCAAAAGTCATTTGTGGGGCATTGGTCATTTGGGAAAATAAAGTATTATTGTGTCGTCGTGCAATTGAACCGCGCTATGGTTTGTGGACTTTACCTGCAGGCTATATGGAAATGTTTGAAACCATGGAGCAAGGTTCTGCCCGTGAAACCCGCGAAGAAGCCGAAGCTGAAATTGAAATCGAACAACTTTATTGCATGTATAACATTCCTCGGATTGGGCAAATTTATGTGCTGTTCAAAGCTCAATTGTTGAATGGTCAATTTGGTGCGGGTGAAGAAACCATCGAATCACGTTTGTTTAGTGAAGATGAAATTCCGTGGTCTGAATTGGCTTTCCCAAGTGTAGAACGTACTTTACAGCACTACTTTGCAGACCGAAAAAAAAATCTCTTCACGATTCATTTAGAAACCTTAGGTTCACGTACCGATCACACGGGTTAACCCCCACATGATGTTCATTTGAATCAACCTGAAATCCTAATAAAAATAGCCCACTCTCGCAGTGGGCTATTTTTTATCTCGATGTCACCTAAAATGAAGGTTAAATACGCACTTTATTTGGGTTATAACACTCAGCAACATCTAGACTTACCGCTCCACCCTGGGCTTTCACCAAAGCTTTATCTGCATCAGTTGCTAAAGTTGGGTTCTGAGCCACGTAGGTTGCAAGTTGTGCATGATAAATATTGCTCCACTTCACTGTTGCGCCATTAAAATCTGACAAAGTAATACGTGTGGAGTTGGCTGCAACTAAATTGCCTAGGCTCTAGACTAGCAGATTTGCACTTAGTTTTACCTAATGAGGTCCCACAACTCTGTTGCTAGCTCATTAGGCTCCCTCATCCAACGCCATTCTGTTTCTTTAAGATGATA
>NZ_BPPH01000030.1:0-27243 GCF_021602765.1 Acinetobacter sp. KAM396 | reverse complement strand
TGCTGAAAAGGTTGCCGACACATAAAGTGACTCAGATTGAAGAATTGCTACCACACCGCTGGAAACCTGAACCGAATTAAAAAATAGGCATGGGGTTCAGCGGACGCTTACGAGACATGTTCATTTGCAACAAAAAAGCCTCTCATAAATGTAAAGATTTCACGATAATCCGTTTTTGAATCCTCTTGTATAAATCCATTCAGTAAAATCCAGCTATCAGTTTCGTTAAACTGCTGAGTCTCTAAGATATCCAAGTAGTTAGGAATTGGTCCATTTAAAATCCACGCACCAATATCCTTTGGAGAATTAGTAAATATATCTGTAGTCTCTGGATTCCAAGAGTTTTCTACTTTAGGGAATGTGGGATCGATACTCACATCACTACATCTTTCATTACCACGCCAATCATCTAAAAGCTCCCTATCAGCCTTCCATCCATACATTTCATAGAACGCAATCCAGCTATATTTTTTTCCATATCTATCTATTTTTACATCACGATCATAATAAGAACTCGAACCTATATCTCTATCAATCTCTTGAAATTTTTCAGGTAGATATCCAAGCTGGATCATTCTTTTCAAAATAGTCTTACGTGTCTCAATATAGTTAGGATGTGAATCATCATAATTACGTCTATCCGGAATTAATCTTCCAATAGTGTAATTATTAAAATCCATACGAAGGGCTAATTTTTTGACTTCAATTATTTTCTCTTCACTTATATCAGGGAGACTATCAAACAGATTAGGTAAATGTTGATAAGGTTTTTGACAATAATCTAAATATTCTTGACTGACAAAATTTCGATTTACTGTTAAAGCATAATTAATAGTACCTAGTAAATATTCTCTCAAAATTGTATGAGTAGTAGAGTATTCAGAATTAGGTAAAAAACAATTTTCTATAATTTGTTGGGCGAAACCACAAACATTACTATTTATTTTTTCTACATCAATAAAATCTGCACTTAAAATAGCCCCATACGCTGCAGCAAAAGTTCTTTCTGGCACATATGGATCCGTAATATCTAATGAATTAATTGCCATCTCAAAGAATGTTTTTGGATCTTTTTTTGCATATATAGAAAGTACTTTTGTTGCTTGATCCCTTAAATCTCTATGGTTAGTTGTTAATAACCATTGAACCCATAAAGCTCGACCTTTCTCACTAGAACCAATTTCTATTCGAGACCATCTTTTTTCAAGAACCTCTAGGTCATTTTTAAGTTCTCTATAATTTCTTCTTATCCATTCAGACCATGTTAAATCACGGTATGTATTTCCCATAGCTCTTAAAGCTTTATCTAAGAAGCTTGCATCAAAGGGATGAGCATATGCCGACCGAGTAGTTTTCAGCTTGGTAAATGCTTTAGAAGCAAATTGCTCTGAGGATAATAAATATTTCTGGAATTCCTCTATTGTTTCTCTATTGATAAGAGCTGCTTGCTCTTGAGTTGTTTGTAAAAGAGCACGTTCTTTAAAATCACCTTCTAACAATTGCCAAAGATGTTTTCTCACATAATATTTAGGATATAGACCAACTAATGAGTTAAAAACATCATAAGCCAGGGTATTTGAATGTAGTTGACCATACTGAATTTTATGAATATTTTGCCTAATCCAACTATTAAAATCACCTTTTAAAAGGTATTCAGCTATTTTAAACCCAGCCATTAAATCATAAGAAAAACCTATCTCATGATTACCATTTTGTGATCTATACTTTAATAATATACCCTCGGATTCAAGGCTTTTTATTAAGCTGCTTCCTGACCTCACGACTTCATTAGCAATACTACGAGCCTGATTAAAATCTAATGTCCTATAATTTTCTGTCCATAACACTTCAGCAATTTTCAATAAGGTATCTTCAATATCTTCATGATATAACCTTTGATTTGACGGAGATAAATCTACAATATGATCAATTGCTTTTTCAAAGTATTTCTCAAATATAGCAACTTGAGAACGGGGTAATGCTTCTACACCTACAACTCTTCTTCTTTCTGAATTTGCTGATTCACAATAAAGTCTTAATGTTAAAGGATGTGTAAGTAGTTCGATTGGTATATCTGCATCTAAAGCATCTATTTTGTAATGTTCAAAATAACAATGTATCGCCGCAATTGGATCATCTACAAACCCATTCAACTCAAAAGTTGGAATTGTTTCTGGAATACAATCTTTATAAAACTCTCCTCTTAAAGTTAGCACTAGTAATATATTTGGATAGTTTTCTAGTAATGCATTTGCTTTTGCTACTTCATTTCTCCAATTTCTTGGGTCTTCAGATTCACTTAGCCCATCAATTACAATTGGAATACGTTTACAAAGGCGTTGACCTGCTGCATCTACTGCTTCTAAAAGATCCTCAAATGTATTAATAGGTCGTCCATATATCTTAAAACTTTTGACTAAATGATCTAAATTTTCGCCTGCATGTAAATCTTTTCCTAAAAAAAGGACTCCAGCATTAATGCCATCTCTTGGTCTACATATTTCTAAAGCAAGATCTGTTTTACCATCGCCAGCCTTACCAACGATAGTAATGACCTTGGCATTTAAAGCATTTCTTACCTTTTTTATTTCTTCTGAAAAAGCATAAAAATCTGCTAACAAATTTGCTGCAAACATAGCAGTATGGCTTCTATTAGCTCGTAATCGAGCTATCGTTTTCCTATATTTAGACCAATCACAACTTAAATCTTCAACCAAAAGCTCTTTTGCTTTTTCAAAATTTCCTGCTGCCAACTCTGAAAATAAACAATCTAAAAAACCACTCAATCTTTCCCCATCAGCTATAAAATCGGGCAAGGTTGTTTTGACATAGCTATCCTCAAGATTAAGTGCATCTTTGACTATTTTTAAATTATTGTTTATAGATTTCTCAAGGCTATCTAGTGAGTCCCAAGAGGAGTGTCTTCCTAAACATTTTTCAATTATCTTTTCAGCTTTAACCGTTTGGTGCACTTCAGGTTGAAACTTCTTACTATGAGTAGATGCTATGATTTGATAATGTTGATTTAACACTTGTTCATCAATTACCAACTCACCAAAATAAGCCTCTCGCAAAGCTAATGCTGGTCCAACCAATAAACTCTCAATGTCATCGCAAGTTTGAAGATGTAGTTTAAATGGATAATTAGCTTGCAATCCATAAAACCACTCTTGATCGCCCTCTGTAAGAATATATTTAGTCCATAAAACCCAATCCGTTAAGTGAGGTAAATATTTCTTAGACTTATTAAGTCCATCAACAATTTTATCTTTTCTAGTTGTTCCTATTGCTCGTGCTCTAGGCAAGTCATACCATTTACATTGCCATCCATACCATCGTGTAGAACCTCCCAAAGCACAGTCTTGGTCTAACTTTAGATGGAACTCGACCCCAGCCTGATTAGCAAGCTCTTTAAAAGAACCATATTGACCATAGTGTCTTCTTATTAATGATCTACAAAGCTTTTCAAAATTTACGTCAGCTGCACCAGATAAATTTTCAAATTTACTCCAATCAAGATGAGACATTCTATTATTCTTCCCCAAATTTCTCAGGATTCTCAGGATTCTCAGGATTCTCAGGATTCTCAGGATTCTCAGGATTCTCAGGATTCTCAGGATTCTCAGGATTCTCAGGATTCTCAGGATTCTCAGGATTCTCAGGATAGAAATGTTTTGAGTAAACTTCTACTTTAGCACCAGCATCTACAAATATTTTAATAAATGCAGATATATCAATCTCATCCGTATCAATCGTTATCTTATTCCCATCTCGCTCTAAATAATAATCAGAATTAAATTGATCTATTTCTAATGGAGATAAATGATTAACGTGGTGTTCTTGAAGAGCCTCTAAGACTTCTTTAGAAAATCTATGATTTTCTGGAGGTTCACCAGATAAGTAATATTCCTCATATTCAGAAGCTTTTTTCAACTTTGTAACAAACTTTTCTATATTTTCAGCATCTTTAGCTTGAACAAATGAGCCTATTAATACCAAATTCATAGAATGTTCTGATCCATAACTGTTCCAAATTTTCACGTCTTACCCTTATTTATATTTCTTTAATAACTGAAGTGCTTCTAAAACACTTTTTCCACCAATTTCCTGACCAATATTTGAATATGAACTACTTTTAAGAAAGCCTAGAGCATCTATATGAGCATAAGCATTAAGCCCAGTTTCCATCAAAAGTGGATTGCATATAAAATTTGATTCAAGCCCAATATCACTTATAGTTAAACGAGTTTCCCCACTATAACCTTCTATCCACTTCTTCATTTTTTCATAAGAATCTTTTGATAAACTTTTGACGTTTTGAGTAGCTTGCTGGGGTAAAAGTAGAACTTCGGATATATCAAACTTCTCTGCAATTTCTGTGACCTGATCAAGGTCCTGTATAGTTGAATCATTAATTACAACATTGAAACCCAAAGAACTAATTTCCCTTGTTCTTTCAATACGTTCTATTAATTTATCAAATTTTCGACCACGAAATTTCTCATAAGTAGTCCCAACACCATCAATACTTATTCTAATGAAATTTACATTTCCTTTAAGATTAGACAATAAATCATCAGTTAAACGATGTCCGTGAGTAGTGAATGTTACAGCTAAATCTGTCTCGTTAGCTGTAAATTCACATATCTCAGCAAATTTAGGATATAAAGTTGGTTCCCCGCCTCCAAAGCCCACTCCAAAAGTACCAAGCTGATCAATTTCCTTTAACCATTTTTTTAAGTAATCAAATGGAAGAGAGGCTTTTATTTTGGGCGCATAGCAAAATTTACAATGCAAATCACAAATATTAGTAAGTGCTACTGAAATTTGTCTAGGTGCTACAGTCCAGTCTGCTTCTGGCAATAGAAGCTCATTTATTAGGATATTATTCCCATTAGCCCTATCAAAAAAATGAACTCCATCTGGACCTATTCTTTTTTTCATTGTAAATTAATAAACTTAATACAGATAATGTATTTTAAACATAAAAATCGAATTGATTCATACATACTCTCATATCTTTATCTAAGATTAGTAAGCCAATCTTCTTTGTAAAATTTCAACTTTAGATACATAAGACTGTAGCTTATTAAAAGACTAGCAAGCTCTAACTGAGTCACATTTCAATTGTCACTTAAAGGCAAGTAGATGTTATTGAAGCAAGTGAATCATAAGCGTATTTATCGCATCATGAAGCAGATGTATTAAAAAAACCACTTTCTTTAGGAATATCGACAAGACTCATCGAACGTCATAAATACCAAAAACTGTTGGATGTAATAGGTAATTTAATTTTAAGGTAGTAGGGTGTGTTGACACTTTTAGCTTAAAAAAATAGCGAAGTAGTAAAATCAAATCGCCAAACCCAATTTTACTATTCGCTATGCCTCGTACCATGCTGACAGATCAACACTGGCAAAAGTTGAAAGTTATTCTGCGTAATTTATCCATTCACCACAACTCAAATTTACGCAATTTTATTGAAGCTATTCTCTATAGAATTAGAACAGGCTGTCCGTGGCGAGATATTCCTTCTTGTTTTGGTCATTCAAACTCTATTTTCAAACGTTTTAATCGTTGGTCAAGCAGCGGTAAGTTACTTAGATTATTCAAATTGCTAGCCTCATGCCCCGATATGGAGTGGATTTTTATTGATGGCTCTCATGTACGTGCTCATCAACATTCTGCCGGCATAGCGAATCAATCTATTTCTAAAAGTGTAGGAGGAAACTCCTCAAAAATACATTTGATTGTTGATGCACATGGCAATCCTATTGATTTCATAATTACCGATGGGACCACACATGATGTTAAAGTTGCACCTGATTTAATATCAACATTAGATTTAAAAGAGACAAAAGTGGTATGCGCAGATAAAGGCTATGATTCAGAACCACTGCGTGAACAGATCAGGAAAACAGGGACTAAAGCGAATATACCAAAGAAAACGAATAGCCAATCTAACAATGACCATATGGACTGGTATTTATATAAAATCAGGCATTTAGTTGAAAATATGTTTTGTAGATTAAAGCAATTTAGAGGAATAGCTACTCGATATGACAAGCTCAAAAGAAATTATCAAAGTTCTGTTGCTTTAGCCTGTATATTTTTATGGCTACCTTTATAGGGTTAATTATGAACAGTAAATGTCAACAGACCCTAGTCATATTTTATAACAAGAAAAAATAAACCATGGCTTTTGGGTTTATGAATAGACTCAATAATGCCCCCCAATTACTCATTGATCGGTAAAAAAGGTAAGACAGCTTTTCGCTCTCTTCTTAGCTTAGGAATTTCTGAATTATAGCCCATAAAATCAGCAACGCCCTCTAACGCTGTCATACAGCGTTAGAGGGATAATGATCTCAAGATTGTATTGCTTGGGCTGTCTAATTTGCCGTATTAGACACCATCACCATCACCAGCCCAAACCATATCCACTTTTTTAAGCATTGCTTAATGCACTGGCTAAATCACCAGTACCCTTCAAGTCAGACACCTGTCCCTCCAAAGGCTGACTAAATTCAATACGCTGAATCTTTGCTGCCCGCTCTGCGGAGAACACTGGGATTTGACTCATCGCAAATTCAGACAGTGCGGTAATGGTTAGTGAGGGATTCACACCTAAATTCCCAGGTACAATCGAACCATCTAATACGCGTAAATTTTGATAACCAAAGACTTGACCAGTGAAGTCCACAACGCCATTCGACTTGTCATTGCCCATCGCGACACCACTCATAATATGTGCTGTCGTTGGCGTTCCCAGTAGAATTTCAGTAAGTGCAGAACCAGGTTCTCCACCTAACTTTTGTGCAATCATTTTAGTGGCTTCTTCAGCCGCAGGGAATGAAACGGTGAGTGGCGTGTCCCCTTCTTTTTGCACAGCAGTGATACTATTTTTGAACAGTCGATACCACTTTCTACGCCATTCAAAATGAATGAATGCTTCAGACTTTTGCATCACCAATAAAATGATAGAGTCTTTGGCTTTACCCTTATAACGCAGTACTTTAAAGGTTTTTAAGGGATGTAACAGTGTATTGAACACAAACTTCATAAAGCGCATAAAGCCCTGACCGGTCACCATCGGCACGTATGGAATATAAATCCATGAAGCATCCGCACCTTCAGGGAACCGTGTGACCTCAATATTGGTATCTGCATCGACCGAAATAAAAGAGCTGATTGCTACCCCATCATCCAGTTTTTTATCTGTGTTGTTCACTGTGGTCAGAGTTTCCGAGTTCGTCCGAACTTCCTGTCCCAGCAATGAAGAAATATTGGGTAAAGTCTTATACTGATCCCGCATTTTTAACAACATCGGTACCGTACCCATCACCCCTGCAGATAACACTACCCCACGACTGCGCAAACTATATTGACGAACATTCTTACCTAAAGTTTCTTTGATAATGATTTCATAGCCTTCACCACCATCCTCACTCAATGGCATAATTTTGAGGACTTCAGAACTTGGACGAATTTCTACCCCATTACGTTCAGCAAAATACAGGTAATTCTTCATGAGGGTGTTTTTGGCATTATTACGACAGCCCAACATACAACTGCCACAATAAATACAGGAGTTACGATCTGGTCCATCTCCATTGAAATACGGATCTTTCGCTAATTGTCCTTCTTGACCAGCTACTTGCGAAAAGAAGACCCCCGTATTCACCGTTTTAAATGAATTTGCATATCCAATTTCACTCGCAACTTCTTTTAACGTGTCGTCTGCAATATTGGTATAAGTATTATTCGCTGTACCCAACATACGTTGAGCGAGACCATAAAACGGCTTTAAGGTGTCTTTCCAGTCTTTACGAATCTTGGTCCATGCCTCCGACTCAAAAACTGCATCAGGTGGAATTAAATGTACATTGGCATAAATTTGTGAGCCCCCACCAACGCCCACCCCATGCAAAATGGTGGTTTTACTGGTGAAAGTAAATTGCATCGTACCTCTGAATCCCAGTTCAGGTCGCCACAAATAGTTTTTTGTGTCTAAATTGGTGGTTGGAAAATCCTTGTCTTCACGGCGTAAGCCTTTCTCCAAAATCAGGACTTTATAGCCTTTTTCACTGAGGCGTAAAGCACTGACCGATCCACCAAAGCCTGAGCCAATCACGATTTGATCATAATCAAAATCTTTATTATTCATACTATTAACTCCTTTAATAGTTTTATTTTTCTGTTTTTAAATACACTAATTCCTTCACTTCAAAATATCCATCTTGAAGTGAAAAGTGATGTTGAGGTTTTAAAATTTAAGCGCTTATGACTTCATGCGAATCAATAAATTCAACAGCCAATTGGCAAATTTTCCATACGGTGGCGCGAGAAACTTCAAACTCGAAAAACCCGCCTGATAAAATACAGGGCGCATTTTAGAAAAAGTCAAAAAGCCTTCATAACCATGATAGTGCCCCATCCCGCTGGCACCGACTCCACCAAAGGGTAAGTCATGCTGCCCGACATGAAATAAGGCATCATTGACCGAAACCCCGCCCGACATAACTCTGCTGATATAAAAATCGATTAAACTTTTGTTATTACTAAATGGATAAAAAGCCAATGGACGATCACGCTGCACAATATAGTCTACTACCTCTTCAGGCTTTTGGTAGGTTTTGACCATCAAGATCGGACCAAAGGTTTCACGCGTATCAATTTCCATCTCATCATTACTGTTCAATACCAAAGTCAGTGGAAATTTTCGTGTCGCAGCATCTGGTTCTTGCTGATTTAAATTAATCAAACTGGCCCCTTTGGCTTCAGCATCTGCCAAGCTATGCACTAAGCGCTGAAATGCACGCTCATCAATCACAGAAGTATAATCTTTGCTATGAATATCAGGCACATGTTCCTGAACCCACGCTGCCGCGGCTTGAATAAAAGCTTGTAACTTCGACTCATGTACAAATAAATAATCGACATTGGTACAAATTTGCCCCGCATTAAACTGTTTCACAAACATAATGCGTTCTACAGCTTTCTCAATAGGGTATTCAGGATCAATCACCGCAGGAGATTTACCACCCAACTCCAAAGTCACTGGCGTCAAGTTCTGTGCTGCAGCAGCCATGACTTTACGCCCTGTCGCACCAGAGCCAGTAAACATCAGGTGGTCAAACGGCAATTTTGAAAATGCGATGCCTACTTCACCAGTCTCATCGAAAATCTGTAATTTTTCCGCTTTAAAGTATTTGGGACTTAACTCAATCAGTAATTCAGCCAAATGTCTTGAATTTTCAGACATTTTAACCATAGCGGTATTTCCCGCAGCAAACACAGCAGATAATTGCGAGAACATCAAATTGATGGGGAAATTCCACGGCACAATAATTCCAATCACCCCCAGCGGCTGCGGAATCACACGGTTTTTTGCACCAAAATACAGGCTATGATCGACATGTCGTTTTTGTACTTTGGTCCAGTGTTTCAAGTGTTTGATGCTGCCGTTTATGTCATCCGTGACAGTTATAATTTCTGCTAATAAGGTTTCATGGCGTGAACGATTTCCATAATCACGATTCAAGGCGTCAATAATTGCTTCACGGTGATTGTTAATCAATGCTTTTAAATTCAGTAAATGTTGCTTGCGTTGTTCAATCGTTTCAATGCCTTGCTGATGAAAGCTTTTGCGCTGTAATTGAAAACAATCGTGCAATGTCTGTTCTATCACTGTTTGCTCGATATGAGACTGAACCGTAAGTTGCATATGCTTTTCCTTTCACGGCTAAAAATGGTGATTCAATACTTCTTTTCTATGTTGGTTGAGATAATCTCTTATCCTACTTTAACAAATGACTTGAATTATGCTTGACTTTTTAGGACACTAAATTGATCTTTTAGGACAACACGGAATGTTGTAATGGGAAGTTATATTCGTGCAGCCAGCCTCGGCGGTTTTGAAGACTTAGTCCGTAGTTATGGCATAAACCCTATAGGAATCTTGAAAGAGATCGGGATTTTACCTGCTTTACTCCGCGATCCAGATTCATTTATTCATTATGATCATTATTTAAATTTATTGGAAAAAGCGGCCTTAGCCTGTCAGGATGACTGCTTCGGTTTAAAACTCGGCGCACTCCAAA
The DNA here is from genome assembly GCF_021602765.1 of Acinetobacter sp. KAM396. Lineage (NCBI taxonomy): Bacteria > Pseudomonadati > Pseudomonadota > Gammaproteobacteria > Moraxellales > Moraxellaceae > Acinetobacter > Acinetobacter sp. KAM396. The sequence goes on along the minus strand of NZ_BPPH01000030.1, from coordinate 17,140 downwards.
ATATTAGCACAATCGGTTTGATTGGCGTCTATATGTCCCGACAAACGAGCATACTTGAAGCCTTAAGCGTGGCGCAAAAGTATGTCTATTTACATGCTGAAGGCGTTGTCTTTCACGTCTCGCAACATAATGCTCTGTTCTGTAAGCTGAACTTTGTGCGTTTAAGTGAATACAACACCGATGTACCACAAAAATCACAACTGGCCATTTGCCTTGTCGCGAATATTTTAAAAGATTTGATTGGCCCACAGTGGCATGCAGAAAAAATTTGCTTCAAGCAAAAAGCACCACAAAAAGGAGCTCAAACTTTCCAAGCACATTTTTCCTGTCCAGTGGAATTTGAAACCGATGAGGATGCGCTTTATTTTCCCGCAAGCTTTTTAAGCTATAAACCCTATAATTTTAATGAAGATGCCATTAATCAACTAATCGTACAGCAGCTTGAAACACAAAGCAGCACCAAAACTGAAGACAATACCGCACTGATAGAGAGTTCAGTCCGCATGCTGATGGCGACAGGAGACTGCAGCATTGAAAATATCGCACTCTGTATGGGAATGCATCCGAAAAAGCTTCAGCGCGCTTTAAAAATGCAAGGAACAACCTATCGAGATATACTCGAAAATGTCCGAAAAAAAGAAGCGCTTCGTATGCTTGATGCAGGCAATGTGAATTTGACAGATATTGCTCTACAGTTGGGCTATGCAGAATTATCTATTTTCAGTCGCAACTTTAAAAGCTGGTTTGGCGTTCCTCCAACCGAGTTAAGAGACAAAAGTCGAAGCCATATTGTATGACTTCTGGTTTTGCTACTTCGTTAAATAAAAAGTACCCAACGAATTCAAGCATATAGTTTAAATCCATTGAATGTCACTCTAATCAATACAGACTCAATTGATTATTTCGGGAAAACAAAGGATGCGACCAAACGTGCCCCCCAACCTTTCGGGCTGCCGTCAGTATCATCAACCCAATATCGAGCACCACCGCCCACACTAATGGCCTGACCATTTAGGCGAATCACTTTGGTCACAGTCAAGTTGACAGGAACTGTGGCTTCTTCTGCATTCCAGTCATATGTCGTTTCAGTATTCAATGCCACCGTCGTACTATTTGGATAAGTGTAACTAGGGTCTGTTGACATTTACTGTTCATAATTAACCCTATAAAGGTAGCCATAAAAATATACAGGCTAAAGCAACAGAACTTTGATAATTTCTTTTGAGCTTGTCATATCGAGTAGCTATTCCTCTAAATTGCTTTAATCTACAAAACATATTTTCAACTAAATGCCTGATTTTATATAAATACCAGTCCATATGGTCATTGTTCGATTGGCTATTTGTTTTCTTTGGTATATTCGCTTTAGTCCCTGTTTTCCTGATCTGTTCACGCAGTGGTTCTGAATCATAGCCTTTATCTGCACATACCACTTTTGTCTCTTTTAAATCTAATGTTGATATTAAATCAGGTGCAACTTTAACATCATGTGTGGTTCCATCGGTAATCATGAAATCAATAGGATTGCCATGTGCATCAACAATCAAATGTATTTTTGAGGAGTTTCCTCCTACACTTTTAGAAATAGATTGATTCGCTATGCCAGCAGAATGTTGATGAGCACGTACATGAGAGCCATCAATAAAAATCCACTCCATATCGGGGCATGAGGCTAGTAATTTGAATAATCTAAGTAACTTACCGCTGCTTGACCAACGATTAAAACGTTTGAAAATAGAGTTTGAATGACCAAAACAACAAGGAATATCTCGCCACGGACAGCCTGTTCTAATTCTATAGAGAATAGCTTCAATAAAATTGCGTAAATTTGAGTTGTGGTGAATGGATAAATTACGCAGAATAACTTTCAACTTTTGCCAGTGTTGATCTGTCAGCATGGTACGAGGCATAGCGAATAGTAAAATTGGGTTCGGCGATTTGATTTTACTACTTCGCTATTTTTTTAAGCTAAAAGTGTCAACACACCCTAAATCTTTGGCACTAATTTTCAACACAAAAGCAATTTCATAAATTTTTTCAACAGTGAGATTAACCTCGCCACGTTCAATACGTCCCATATAACTACGATCTATCCCACATTGAAGAGCAAGGGATTCCTGAGTTAATTTTTGTTGTGTTCGTCTATTGCGGATTAATTGACCGATTGCTACTGATAATTCTGACATTTGTAACTAATTGCTCAAAAGAGAAATATCATCAATTGAGGACTATATATCCGCGGACTATAATCCTCTTTTTTATCAAAAAGATTTAATAGCTATGTTTCAATTTTATCTTCCACATACAGAAAAGTTTGAAAAAGTTTTTCTTCAAAATGAAATCCATGAATGGGAAGCGAAAATGTTTTTAAAAAAAATAAAAAATCTTAAAGGAAAAAATTCTACCATTCATGCATCGCATATATATGCATCTTTAAGAACATTATTGCGTCATGGATTCTTGAGTTTTAAAAGGTCAGAAAGTAACAGTCGTATATTCCTTTATAGTGAAACTGAAAAACTGAAACAGAATAGAAATCATTTTTTAAATAGCCGCTTAAAAAAGGTTATAGAACTTGAAAAAAGTTTAATAAACAAAAACATAATTAGCTTAAACACTCAAAAAGAGTACTTGCATGAACTCGTATTAAAATATCCTGAACTTAATTCAGAATTTATAAATTTAGATCAAAAAATTGATTTATACGGAGAAGAAAAAAGAGAGAAATTAAAGATTTTAGATAATATTTTAAAAATATTACGAAAATAAATAAGATAATATTTTTCAAAAATATTTACTTAAAAAACAACAAATTAATTAAAAAAAATAACTTGATTTAATTTTTTTTTGAAACTAAATTTCCTCCTATATCTTACAAATTTCAACGCTATGGCTAAATCTATTGAGCAAGTTAAGACAGAATTTCAAAAGAAAGGAATATCCTTTTCGGATTGGGCTAAGGAGAATAACTTTTCAACAGAATTGGTATATAGAGTCTTGAAAATGAATAGACTTCCTATTCGAGGAGAGAGTCACAAAATCGCAGTTAAATTGAGAATTAAAGATGATTGATAGTTGTGTGAAATTATTAATACGTCTTTTTCATGAACCATCAAATTTCTCATACTTAAAAATACTCTTGGAGTAATTATGAAAAAATAGAGAAAAATTCAATAAAAAACGGACCTTAAAAGGATCCGTTGGTGACTTTATATAGAAGAATATAAAGACGTGAGAATCATAGTATCTTCTCTGTATCGTCACCAGTCAAGTAAGTGCTATTCGATCGCAATAGTACAGATTAGCTCATTCTCAAATGTCTATTGAGAATAGAATTACTTATGGATGAACCGATATGTCTTATAAAACAGTTTTTTCAAAAACTGATATTCAAACCAATATCTTGAAACAAATTAGGATTGCCTTTGAATCAACAGCAAATGTAGCAGCTACACTTCATGGGCAACGTAAGATCCACCAAGGAGCATTTGGTCGTCGAACCTCTCTCTTCCCTAGTGAAAAGTGTTGTGGAGCAATACCATTAGAAAGCCGACTTGAACTTGCTCATGCACTATCGTTAGAACAAGATCCAAATGTCTTAAAATATCGCTCACAAGCATTAAAAATTTTACTGATCAATGAACAGTATTGTTTTCCAGATTTTTTAGTTCAAACCCAAAAAGGTGATTATGAAGTTCACGAAGTCAAACCATCCATAGCATCATTATCAACTGATGACTTAAACCGCTTTGCAATACTTTCCGATCTACTCCACTCAATTGATATTACTTTTAAGTTAATAGATCACAGAAATTTACCTAATGAATCAGAGATTTCTCAGTTGCTTTATTGGTATCAAAGAGGACATCAATACAACTGGAATACTTTCGAAATTAATTACGCTTTAGACCAGTTAAAGCTCAAAGAATTTGATAACTCAACGCAAGCCTATAAAACACTTGAATCAATTGGTCTTAAACAAGAACTAGCAGATTATCTATTTTTTCATCAAAGAATAAAGATTGGCGGAGTCAAAAAAGAAATAAGAGAGGCTCATTAACATGAATAATGCTCTTTTTATTCCCCAGCCAGGTTTTCGTTTTTATTTTAAAGAACATCCTGATTATATTTTTGAAATCGGTTCTGTAACCTATAACGCTATACGTTATGCAGCTATTGCGGGGGGTAAATCATTTTCGATATCCCCAAATGAGTTTGAAAGCCGGTATACATCAGGTGAAATTTTATGTGTCTTCGCACCAGATAAACTGATGATTAACCCCAAACATAGTATTGCGATTCATCGAAGAGAACGTTATGTAATAAGCGCCTTGCAGCTATTACAATACCCAACGAGTAATAATTTACTTTCACAATTAATACACCACATATCTGCTGAAATCCAAGACCCTAACCCACCTTCTAGCCGCACTGTTGCGAGATGGATAGCTCAATATAAGTCTGCTTTGGATAACAAGCTCAGCTTAAAACATAAATCGAAAGGCAATTTCACTTTGCGGTTCAGTCCAGAAATTTATCAAATTCTAAATCAAGCTATTAATGAGGTATATCTAAAACCAGAATACAGAAGTAGTAAAGATGTCCAAGCCCATATGCTTGGTCAGTTCATAGAGCAAGGCATCCCATTAGATAGTTTACCAACACGCAGATGTATTCAACGATATATCAAGAAATTAGATCCATTTATTGAACTGAAAGTAAAAAAAGGCTCTCGAATAGCAAAGAAAAAATTTCAAGCAGCGGGTAAAAGTATTATTAGTCCTTTTGCTATGTACATGGTCGAAATTGATACGCACTATCTCGACATTATTGTTATAGACCCAAAAACAAAAACTGCTTTAGGGCGGCCTTTTCTAGCATGTGCAATTGATGTTTACTCAAGAACAATTGTTGGATCTTATATCAATATGTACCCACCTAGTGCTGCAACAACATTAGAAGTAATTAAAGACATGATTACTCGGCCGAACCAAAAGCTACCAGGAGGAATTCCAAGCATCATCATTCCAGATAATGGTGTGGAATTTAAAAATAATGCTCTCGCAAGAGTTTGTGAACAACTGAAAATTACTCTAACTCCTTCTCAAGTTGGTACGCCTAATAACAAACCGCACATTGAACGTTTTTTTAGCACGCTGACACATGGAATTCTTCAAAAGCTACCTGGTACAACCTTCTCCAACCCAACAGAAAGAGGTGAATATAATTCCAGTAAAAATGCACAATTAACTTTGGAGCAACTAAGAGAATATATAAGCAGATGGATTAATGAGGTCTATCACCAATCTATCCATCACACGACAGGACGCTCACCCATCATCATGTGGCAAGATGCTATTGAAGATATCCAGCCTAGTTTTCTAACAGAAATAGATGCCAAAATTCTCTGTCGTAGGCCTATTGAAAGAAGTATTAATCACGGTCAAGTCCGAGTGGACAATATCAGTTATTTTTCTCATGCACTTACTACTTTACAAGCACAAGGCATAAAGACCGTTACTGTGCTTGTTGATGACTTAAATTTGAATGAAGTTTTTATCATTAATCCCAACAATAAAGATGTCGTCATTCAAGCGGACTCAACTAATCAAGACTATACATTTGGATTGACTCGTGTAACCCATTTAGAAGTTCAAAAACTTAAGAAAAATCAGTCACAATTAGATATAAAAAAGATCGGTCCAATGTCCGATTTATATTATTTATACAAACTTATGCACGAAATTCAAACCAATCTTGTCAGAAAAAAGCCAAGGTTAAAACCACTTACACTAGAGCTTCCCAAGCAGCTACAAAGAGTTGAAGAACAACTTCTTTCGAAGGAAAAGGATATTTCTGAACAATCTATTTCCACTATAAATACACCTACTTCAATTGATCAGTTTGGTTCTTTGGAGGTATTGAAACATGGAAAAATTTGACAACCGATTTGAACGGATTCGATCTATTAACAATATTGTCATTACCTCAAATGAATTTATGGCAGCTTTTACTGGTATACAAGATTGTGTCAAAAGAAGTATTTCTTATAGTGAACCAGTTGGAAGCATGCTGCTGGCAGAAGGAGGATTAGGAAAAACAACTTTATGCAAAGCAATCTTAAGCTTGATGCCACGTTCAGAAAAAACTGAAAAGGATCATAAAAAATCTATCATCCCAGCATGTTATGTAGAAGTACCCTCACCTGCCACAGTGAAATCATTAGCCATAATGATGCTCAAAGAACTGGGGGATATCACTTGTGAAAATGGATATGGTACGACTGAATACTTAACAAGTAGGCTTATTCATTTACTTGCCCAATGTGAAACCAAGCTTATATTTTTAGATGAGTTCCACCATTTATTTGAGCGTAAACCGACGTCGACAAGAATGAATCGAACTACAGGCAATTGGATTAAAACCTTAGTGAATAGAACTGGAATCAGTTTTTGTTTAGTTGGTTTACCTGAGTTTGTACCACTACTTCAAATTGATAGCCAAATTGCACGCAGATTTCAATTCATCTACCAGCTAAACCCATTAACTGTTGATCCCTCACAGGGGGGAAGTATGTTTGCATTTCTTGCCGAAGTTTCAAGAATTCTCGATAAGCAAAATATCACCTTCATGCCAGCTTTAGATAGCCAACTGGTAGGCATGCAAATTCAATTAGCAACGAAAGGTTATCACTCATACATTATGAGCCTTATTAGAGAAAGTATTACGCATGCTTTAAACGATGGTCGGCAGGTTATTAACTCTAATGATTTCAGTTATGCCTGGAAATTAGGTATCACGATATACATTAGCAAACAAAGTAAAAATCCCTTCGAAATGAATATGTCTCAAATTATCTCACTCATGAAATAAATATAATTATGCAAAATACTCTTTTAATCCAAGCAATTCCTTATGAAGATGAATCACCAATCAGCTTCCTACTAAGAACCGCCAAACTTAATGCACATAGTTCAATCTTTAATTTAGTCGGTAAAGTTAATTATCAATCTATCATTAAGGAATCACTCAATTACCATCTTGTAGACGATGTTCGCTTTAGCTTAGTTTTAAATGCTTTAAATATAAATAGTGATTACTCATACCTAGCATTTGAAAGATCAGGTCCTACAAATAGATCACCTAGAATAATAGGTGCTATTGAAGTGGATCATGAATTGCTTGTATTAGATAACATACGCTACTGTCCTATTTGCCTTGCTGAAAATGCGTATTTAAAAAAATTATGGATGCTCAAACCAATTTATGCATGCCCAACTCATTCTTGTTTTTTAATCGATTCTTGTCCCAATTGTGACAATCCTATCACATTAAAAGCGAGTGTAAAAAACTGCTCGTGCTGTGGTTATGAACTGGATAAAGCTCCCACCAGAGAAGCAACGTCTCTTGAAACAATTTATTGGTTTATTGACGTTCTAAATAATAACTCCAATAAACTGTTTAAAGAGTTCACAGCTTGCTGGAAAGCCTTCAATGAATTTTTTGAATTTGATGGATCTAATACAGACTTAAAGGTCTCTCTTTATGTCTATGAATATTTTCAGAGTCCTGAAACTTCAGTACTCAAACTAAGCTCATGTATCCATTCACGTCGTGATTACTCTCACCCAAGGATTCAACTATTACCTTTTTTAAAGTATGAACGATTTTTCAAACAGCACATTCAAACTGTAGAAGAAAATGCTTACGAATACAAAATTAGCGAAAAAAGTATTTCTAGAAAACTTAGCAATTATCAGATAAAACGTGTTTTGAAGGTTTCTCGTTTCGAGCTTGAGAAATTGATAGAAAGTGACTATTTGAAGTTTGGAAATAAAGAGCTTTATCATGGAAATATCTCAAGTTTAGATATTGAGCGCTTTATTATGGGCTTAAACAATGTGGATCAACCTACATTCGAAATACTAGATACAGTAACTATCTGTAATGATTGCATTGACTTAAAAGAGATTTCTAAAACTTTAGAAATCAATTATGAAACAGCAAGGAAACTGGCAAATAATGGATGGTTTGATGTAGACAAAAACGTTCAAATTGCAGATAAGCCCCAAATGTACTCAAAAAAAAAGTTCATACATTCCAAAGCAAATACATGCTAGTTGCAACGTTGGCTAAACAATTTAGAGTAAACCCTACAAATCTTGTGGAGAAATTAGAATCAATAGGTATAACGCCCGTTCATGGACCTCATATTGATTCGACCCCAATTAATATTTTTTTAAAAAACGATGTTCAAGATATTAATTCAAATGATTTAAACTCAATTCAACACTATCCCACACGTACTGGTAGGCGAAAAGATACGCTAGGATCTTTAACTACCAGTTTGAATTATTACTCGCTAAGAGATGCAGCTACACTTTTAAAAATTAGCCCAAATAAAGTTGCAGTACTTGTTCAAAAAGGAATTCTTAACAAAGATAAGAAAAACCCTTTATCAGTTCAAATCCAAGCTTGCTCGCTATTAAATCTTAAGAAGAAGCTCGATAGCGAGGATTATATTTCCTATCTAGATGCAACAAATCAATTAAATTGCCCTATCAATTGGATGCAAAAATATTGGTGTGAAACAGGTTTCTTAAACATTGAAAATCTAGTTTATTGGAAACTTGTAAGTAAGAAGGAACTAACAGCTGTTTTAGAGCTAAAACAGGAATATGTTACTGGTGCTGAAGCAAGTGCAATTCTAAATATGCGTCACTCACATATTACCAACTTACAAACTCAAGGTTTTATAAAACCTTACTATTTTGGAAAAACAGATAAAAGAGTAAGGCTTTTCAAGAAGACCGACGTTTTAAAACTAATAATTTGAAATATTTTAACGGTGAGCTAAATCACGATTATAAGATTGTTTAGCTGGTACGATACAAAACCGCCATTAATGGCGGTTTTCAAATTAAAATAATGCTCAAGAATAATTAATGTCTCCTAAGTTAGATGACCTAATCAATGATAATAGATTAGAGCGACTATTCTCAACAGAAGCTCCATTGTTTTCAATTTATCGGATTTCTAAAAACATGAGATATATGTTTCAATAAAAGTTTTTAAGAACTTTATACACCAAATACCAATGCTTCACTTATGATAAAGTGGATTAAAATTGCAGAAAATGGGTAAATCCATAAAAAATGTCAACATCTTCAAATATACAATTGTATTTCAATTTCCGTTGTTTATAGTTGGAACATTTTTTTAAATCTCTACACTCAAGGTTAGATTTATGTCTACTGCTCATAAAAAAGCATCCTTATTGCAAAAAGTCAGTAAAGGACTCACAGTTGGTTCAGTCATTACAGGAAGCACGTTTTTACATGGTCCCCCTGTTTTGGCACTCGGTTTTACCAAGCTGTTTAAAAAATCAAAAAAAGTAGACGAAACCAATATTCAATTGGCCAATAGCTGGATTGGTGTAAACAACCACCTGATTGAAAAGGTGCTGCCAAACCTAAAGTGGGATATGGGTATAGGAAGTTCAACCGCCCTTTTTGGCGAGTCTGGCGGGTAGGAAGCGGCCGCGCAAGCGCCGCTTTGGGCACAGATCGGGCACAGATCGGGGGTTCATGCGTGGGTTTTCGACATCGCGGGGCCACGCAGCGGCTCAGTGCGTAGCCATTTCTCACCGAATCCCGGCACAGGGCCGAGCGCAGCCCTGCGGGGTCGTGGCCGCATCGGATCGGACTCTGGCTTGGCTGCCGGCTGTGTGGCCGGCGCCTCATCACGCGGCGGGCGGCGGGGCGCGCGCTGCGGGCCGGTAGTGCGCTTGCTCCAGCGCGCCGTGTTTCTCGAAGTGGGCGAGGATGGCGCGAATGGCCTTGGGGTCTTCGATGCTGGCGACGATCCGCACCGCGCCGCCGCAGTGGGCGCAGGTGGTGATGTCGATGGAAAAGACCCGCTTGAGCCGTTGCGCCCAGCTCATCGCACGGCGCTTCTGCTCGGGGCTGCGCGGCTCGTCGTGGGCGCTGACGTCCACTGGCGCCGCATCGCCCGCAGGCCGCCTGCCGCGCCCCGAGGGCGTCAGCTGCGCGCGCAGGTTTGCATTCGGGGCGAATACGCCGTGGAAGCGGGTGAGATGCGCGCGTGGCGGCGGGACCAGTGCCGCCAGCTTGGCGATGAAGTCCACCGCATCCCATTCGACATGCGTGGTGCCATTGCGCCACGGCGTCTTGAGCTGGTAACGCACCCTGCCCTGTGGCGAGATCGATAGCCGCTGCTCGCTGATCGCCGGGCGCGTGATGTAGCGGCACAGCTTTTCGAGCTTGTGGCTTTCGTGTGCTTCCGCGGCCACGCCGGCATGCAGCGAGAAGCCGCCGACCTTGCCGGCGTCGCCCTCCAGCGGACCGGCGTCGCCAGGCAGCGTTTGCAGCGTGACGACCTTGCGGCCAGCGTCGCGACCGGTGGCGATGCGGTAGGTCATCGAACTCATCCGCAGCCCATCCATGCCGTCGTCGCTACCCGCGCTGTCGGACAGGAACACGGATTCGTCTTCGCCTTCGAGCCAGCCGCGGCGCGACAGGTGCCGGCACACGCGATGCGCGATGGTGTTGGCCAGTTCCGTCAGTTGCGCCGATGTGGGCGCACGGGTGCGGTGCAGGCGCGGCTTGCGCTGCGGACGCTCGGTGGTGTCCTCGTACACGCCGTCGAGCCACAGCATGTGGAAGTGGATGTTGAGATTCAGCGCGCTGCCGAAGCGCTGGATCAGGGTCACCACGCCGCATTGCGCCGTATCCCGCGGCACGCCGGCCTGATCGGCAAGCCAACCGGCGATCACACGATGCACGATGCCCAGCACCGGGCCGATCGCCTCAGGCTTGCTGGCGAACAGGAAGCGCAACGGGTACGGGAAACTCAGCACCCATTGCCGCACCGGCCGCGGGCCGAACACCTCGTCCACCAGATGCCGCGCCGACTCGGCCATGCGCCGTGCGCCGCAGCTCGGGCACAGCCCGCGCTTCTTGCAGGAATACGCCACCAGCCTCTCGGCACGACAGTGCTCGCAGACCACGCGCAGGAAGCCGTGCTCGAGCACGCCGCAGCGCAGGTAGGTCTCGAACTCCTCGCGCACATACTCGGGCAGCGGGCGGTCTTCGGCCTCAAGACGCGCGATGAAGTCCGGGTAGTGCGCCTGCACTAGCGCGTACAGCAGCGTGCGCTCGGGCAGGTGGCGCGCGTAACGCGCAGCGGCGTGGGCGGCCGGCAGTGGCGCGCACACCTCGGCCTGCCGCCGGGGTGCGGTCAGGCGCGGCACGCAGCGCTCCGTTGCAGGGACGGCTGCTCAGGGTTGCGCCCGCGAGCACGCGTTCATATCGGCGTTTTCTGATCTTCGCGTCAGACATTGCCGCGGGGCGGGTAGGAAGTCTCCCGCCTCGGACGCCAGAACGCACAAAGCCCGGCACGAGGCCGGGCTTTGTGGTCTTGCTTGATGGATCGCGGGGCTTAGAAATCCATGCCGCCCATGCCGCCCATGCCGCCGCCGGCCGGCATCGCCGGCTCGTCCTTCTTCGGGGCCTCGGCCACCATCGCTTCGGTGGTGATCATCAGGCCCGCGATCGACGCGGCGTTCTGCAGCGCGGTGCGGGTGACCTTGGTCGGGTCCAGGATGCCGAACTCGATCATGTCGCCGAACTCGCCGTTGGCGGCGTTGTAGCCGAACGCACCCGAACCTTCGACCACGCGGTTGAGGATGACCGACGGCTCATCGCCGGCATTGGTCACGATCTCGCGCAGCGGGGCTTCCATCGCGCGCAGGGCGATCTGGATGCCGTGGTTCTGGTCTTCGTTCACGCCCTTGATGCCGGCGATCGCCGCCTTGGCACGGATCAGGGCGACGCCGCCGCCCGGGACGATGCCTTCCTCGACGGCCGCACGGGTCGCGTGCAGGGCGTCTTCGACGCGCGCCTTCTTTTCCTTCATCTCGACTTCGGTGGCGGCACCGACCTTGATCACCGCAACGCCGCCGGCCAGCTTGGCCACGCGCTCCTGCAGCTTCTCGCGGTCGTAGTCGGAGGAGGTCTCCTCGATCTGCGCCTTGATCTGCTTGATGCGCGCCTCGATGCCCGCGCCTTCGCCGGCGCCATCGATGATGGTGGTGTTTTCCTTCGACACCTGGATCTTCTTGGCGCGGCCGAGGTCCTTGATGGTGGCCTTCTCCAGCGACAGGCCGACTTCCTCGGAAATCACCACGCCGCCGGTCAGGATCGCCATGTCTTCCAGCATCGCCTTGCGACGGTCGCCGAAGCCCGGGGCCTTCACCGCGCAGACCTTGACGATGCCGCGGATGGTGTTGACCACCAGGGTCGCCAGCGCTTCGCCTTCGACTTCCTCCGCCACGATCAGCAGCGGCTTGCCGGCCTTGGCCACGCCCTCGAGGACGGGCAGCAGGTCGCGCACGTTGGAGATCTTCTTGTCGTACAGCAGGATGAAGGGATCATCCAGGTCGGCCGACATCGACTGCTGGTTGTTGACGAAGTACGGGCTCAGGTAGCCGCGGTCGAACTGCATGCCCTCGACCACGTCGAGTTCGTTGTCCAGGCCGCTGCCTTCCTCGACCGTGATCACGCCTTCCTTGCCGACCTTGTCCATCGCCTGCGCGATCAGGTCGCCGATGTTGGCATCCGAGTTCGCGGAGATCGCGCCGACCTGGGCGATTTCCTTGCTGGTCGACGACGGCTTGGACAGCGACTTCAGTTCGCCGACCGCGGCCTTCACCGCCTGGTCGATGCCGCGCTTCAGGTCCATCGGGTTCATGCCGGCGGCGACCGCCTTCATGCCCTCGCGGATGAACGCCTGCGCCAGCACGGTGGCGGTGGTGGTGCCGTCGCCGGCGTTGTCGGAGGTCTTGGAAGCGACTTCCTTCACCATCTGCGCGCCCATGTTCTCGAACGCGTCAGCCAGTTCGATTTCCTTGGCGACGGAGACGCCGTCCTTGGTGATGGTCGGCGCGCCGTAGCTCTTCTGCAGCACGACGTTGCGGCCCTTCGGGCCGAGGGTCGCCTTCACGGCGTTGGCGAGCACGTTGACGCCGCGCACCATCTTGGAGCGCGCGTCTTCGCCGAAACGAATGTCCTTGGCAGCCATTGCGAATTACCTCGAAAAATTATTCGGATGAGAAATGTGTGGGAGCGACGCGCGATCAGCCGAGGATCGCGAACAGGTCGTCTTCCTTCACCACCAGCAGCTCGACGCCGTCCAGCTTCACTTCGGTGCCGCTGTACTTGCCGAACAGCACCTTGTCGCCGACCTTGACCTGCGGCGCGCGGACCTGGCCGTTGTCCAGCACCTTGCCGGTGCCGACGGCGACGACTTCGCCCTTGATCGGCTTCTCGGTGGCCGAATCCGGGATCACGATCCCGCCGGCGGACAGCTTCTCTTCTTCCATGCGCTTGATGACCACGCGGTCGTGCAGCGGCTTGATATTGGACATGGCAACCTCGGTAAATGGTTGATTGACGTGGAAAAACCCGGCGATTTTAGCAGTCGCGCGAAGCGAGTGCCAAACCGCGGACAACAGAACCGGGCGAACCCGGCATGCCACCGAGATGGGGCGGGCCCGCCGACTTTCAAGGGCCGCACGCGGATGTCCGCCAGGCCCGCCGGATCGGGGCAGCCGCTACCCTATGCCGGTGAGCGCCCTGATCTGCTTCTGCACCTGTCCCGACGCCGACAGCGCCGAGCGCATCGCCACCGCGCTGGTGGCCGAGCGCCTGGCCGCCTGCGTCAACCTCCTGCCCGGCCTGCGTTCGGTCTATCGCTGGCAACGCAAGGTCGAGGCCGCGGCCGAGGTCCTGCTGCTGGTCAAGACCAGTGCCGAGGCCTACCCCGCCCTGCAGGAACGCCTGCGCCAACTGCATCCCTACGAACTCCCGGAGCTGCTCGCGGTCGAAGCCGCGTCCGGCCTGCCCGAATACCTGCAATGGCTGGCCGCCGAGAGCCGACCGGTAAACTGAGCCAATGACCGCATCCACGATCCGCCTGCGCCGCTGGCTGGCCGGGCTCGCCCTGCTGCTTGCGCTGCCCGCGACCTCGGCCGTCGCCCAGGACTTCGAACTGCCGCCGGTCGACGAGGTCTTCGTCCTGTCCGCGCAGGCCACCGCGCCGGACCGCATCGAGGTGCGCTGGCGGATCGCCGACGGCTATTACCTGTACCGGCACCGCACCTCGGTCAAGGCCGATGCCGCCTTCACCGGCGCGACCATGGCGCTGCCGAAGGGCAAGGCCTACCGCGACGAATTCTTCGGCGACGTCGAAACCTACCGCAAGGAATTGCTCGGCACCCTCACCGGCACGCCCGCGGCCGGCGCGAGCGCGACCACCCTGACCGTGAAGTACCAGGGCTGCGCCGATGCCGGCGTGTGCTACCCGCCGCAGACCCGCACCCTGAAGGTCGCGTTGCCGGGCGAAGCGGGCGCTGGCGGCTTCGGCTGTAAGGCGCGCGGGCTGCATGATTATGTCGTCAAGAACGGCTCTGCCGATCATCCCAACGCCGAGGTGAAATTCGCACTGGGTGATGTGGTCAACACCATGATCGGCTGCACTAATGGTGAAACGATCATGCTGTGCCACGACACCTCGCTGCCGCGCCCCTATTCTCTCGGCTTTCGGGTGCAAGGCACCGAGGGGCTGTGGATGGACGTCAACAAGTCGATCTATCTGGAGGGCAAGAGCCCACAGCCGCACCGCTGGGAGCCTGCCGAGGGCTGGTTTGCGAAATACGATCACCCGCTATGGAAACGCTACGCCGATCTGGCGGCAGGGGCCGGGCATGGCGGGATGGACTGGTTCGTGATCCACGCTTTTGTCGAGGCGCTGAAGGCCAAGGCCCCGATGCCAATCGACATTTACGACGCGCTGGCCTGGAGCGCGATCACGCCTCTGTCGGAACAATCGATTGCTGAGGGCAATCGCACGTTAGATTTTCCCGACTTCACCCGAGGGCAGTGGCGCACCCGCAAGCCGATCTTTGCGCTGAACGACGCCTATTGATCGACGCGATTTAGGCCAAGCGCACCGCAAAGGCGAAATTGGTAATCTTGTCGGTATCCTTGACGCCCGGCGCGCTTTCGACGCCGCTGGAGGTATCGACCAGCGGCGCTCCGGTGCGCGCAATCGCCTCGGCAACATTCGTCGGATTTAGCCCGCCTGCCAGCCCCCACGGCAAGGCACCGCGATATCCGGCCAGCAGCGACCAGTCGAACGCCAACCCCATGCCGCCGGGCAGCGCGCCTTTGGGGGTCTTGGCGTCGAACAAGATCAAGTCCGCCGCCCCGGCATAGGCTGCGGCGCGTGCGACATCGCTGGCGCTGGCGACGGGCAGCGCCTTCCACACCGGCTTGCCAAACCGCGCGCGCAACTGGGCCACGCGTTCGGGCGATTCCGAACCGTGCAGCTGCAGCGCGTTCAGCTTGGCTGCCACCAGTGCGTCGGCGATGACAGCATCATCCGCATCGACGAACAAACCGACCATGGCGATCTGGCCAGCTGCGCGCGATGTCAAAGCGCCCGCGACATTCGACGTAACCGCACGGGGCGACGCTGGATAGAACACCAACCCGGCATAGTCCGCCCGCGCCGCGATGGTCGCATCGAGCGCCTCGGGTGTGCTGATCCCGCAAATCTTGATTTTCGCGGGCATGCGGTCAGTCGGGGTTCTGGATCAGCCGCACCAGCGTGCAGTCGGGATCGATCAGGTAGCCGATCCTCAGGCCGCTCGCCTCCAGTTGCGGAGCTTTGAAGCGCGGCCAGCCGGTGCTTTTTTCCTCGGCTCCCGCCGCGTTCACCAATGCCACCATGGCATCGAGATCATCCAACCGCAGGCAACAGCCGAACGAGCTCGTAGCTGGGTCGAGGTCAGGATAGGGGAAGAATTCGAGCTGCAAACCGCCGCGCTGCAGGATCATCCAGCCGCGATCCTTCCAACTCGTCGCAAAGCCCAGCTTCGCATAAAACGCCTCTGTCACATCGAAATCGCGCGATGGCAGATTGGGGGTGACGTGGTCAGCCATGGCTCAGCGCAGCTTGTCGGCCATGCGGGCCGTATGAGTGATTGCGGCGCGGCTATCGGGGGCGGAATGGCTCATCACGATCATGCTGGCCTTGGGGAACGCCGCACCAAACGCGCGCGCTGACGCGGCGTAGTGCTCAGTGTCGGCATCACCGAGATTGCCGAGCGACTTGGCCTTGCTGTCCTTGATCAGGCAGCCACCAAAAGCGATGTCGGTGCCGTCGATCCCAACGGTGATATTGTCACTGGTGTGGCCGGGGCCGGGGTAAAATACCTTGAGCGGGCCAAAGTTGGGCGCGGTTGCTGGTTCGACCCAGCCATTGGCGGCGAAAGTCAGGCTGTGTTGCGCCGCAACCATCCCCTCTTGCGGGGCAAGCTGGTTCGACAACGCATTGGCATAAGTCGCAATCCCCGCCGCATGCAGCGCGTCCATACCGCCCATCTTGTCCTGATGCGCGTGAGTCACCACCGCCAGCGCGACCGGCAGGTTGATCTCCTGCTTGATCCAGTTGAGGATCTGGGCGGTCTGGTCATCGGTCCAGGCGGTATCGACCACCAGCACGCGGCCGCCATCCCTGACGATCAAACCGTTGGAAGCGACTGCCCCGAAACCCGGCATGTCGAGATAGGAAGTGTGCTGCCAGACATTCGGTGCGAGCTGGCGGAAAACCAGATCGCCAAACCGTTGGTCGCCAGTTTCCATTTGCTGGCCAATCGTCGGGCGGATTTCACCGGGCATGCACCCGCTCAGCATCAATGCAGCGGCTAATGCGGTGCTCAGCTTCGCGACCGGGTGCATAATATTGGGCAATTCCATCAAGTTTTCCTTTTATTCAGCATTAAAAACCCCGCAAATGCGAGGCCTAGTAAATAGATGATCTTAATTTGGTTCACTGTAGCAAAAATATGGGGCGAATTCAAACATGAGGTGCGACAGTTTCAAAAGCCATATGATAATCAACAAGCTGAGCAAATTTCTCTAATGGTGTAAGCCAATCTAACGCCTTTCTAGGACGAGTATTCAGTGACATGGCAACTTGATTTAAATAATGCTGATCTGCCTGATTTAAATCAATCCCTTTAGGTAAATATTGCCTAATTAAACCATTCATATTT
>NZ_BPPH01000029.1:0-30402 GCF_021602765.1 Acinetobacter sp. KAM396 | reverse complement strand
AAATATGAATGGTTTAATTAGGCAATATTTACCTAAAGGGATTGATTTAAATCAGGCAGATCAGCATTATTTAAATCAAGTTGCCATGTCACTGAATACTCGTCCTAGAAAAGCGTTAGATTGGCTTACACCATTAGAGAAATTTGCTCAGCTTGTTGATTATCATAAGACTTTTCAAACTGTCGCACCTCATGTTTGAATTCGCCCTGAATTGATTAAAGCCGAAGAAGAAGAAGCCAAAGCGATTGCGCAAAGTGTCAAGTTGGCGCCATTACAAACTGAATATATTCAATTGAACTATGCCAAAGCGGCAGATATTGAGAAGCTGATTACTGATGGTAAAAATGCCTCTAACTCACGTAGTGGTTCCAACACAAGTTCAAGTACTGACCCATTAGGTGATAGTGTGGGCAGCTTGCTCAGCCCTCGCGGTACAGTGTCGGTAGATCCACGTACCAATACCTTAATCATTAATGATACATCGGCAAAAATTGATCAGATTCGTCAAATGATTGATTTGCTTGATGTGTCTGTGAAGCAGGTGATGATTGAAGCACGTATTGTCCGTGCAACCACAGATTTCACCAAAGAAATGGGGGTGAAGTGGGGCATCTTGTCACAAGGGATTACCAACAATAATCACTTGTTAGTCGGTGGTAGTGATACGACCTTGTGGAACTTACGTGAACCAGAAAAAGATGATGATACGGGTGGTTGGAAGTATGAAATTGAACGTCCGCAAAACCTGAATGTCGATTTAGGAGTGACCAGTGCAGGTGCTAGCCGGATTGCCTTTGGTTTAATCAGTTTGTCTGACTTTATGCTAGATTTGGAATTGTCTGCATTACAAGCCGATGGTTACGGTGAAGTGATTTCTACACCAAAAATCCTGACTGCAGATAAGCAAAATGCCAAAGTCGCATCGGGTACTCAAATTCCGTATCAATCTTCTGAGGGTGGAGGTGTCAATGCGGTATCGACCACTGAATTTATTGATGCGACTTTAAGTCTGGATGTGACTCCAAGTATCACACCTGATGGTAAAGTTCAAATGCGATTAAATATTACCAGTGACTCACCAGGTGCAGCAACACCTACAGGTCAGCTCACCATTAACAAAAACGCCGTAAATACCAACGTTTTAGTGGACAATGGTGAAACTGTAGTCTTGGGCGGTATTTTTGAGCAACAAACGGCTAACTCTCAAACCAAGGTTCCATTCTTGGGCGATATTCCTTATATCGGACGTTTATTCCGTAAAGATGTTAAGTCGGAAAACAAACGTGAGTTACTGATTTTTGTTACACCACGAATTGTTAATGACAGTGTTTCAAGAAATCATTAATATATTTTCAATTTAAACAAAATTTATAGGTGACTCCTTGCTAAGCAAAGAGTTTGATACCCTACCAAATATCTATTTGGTAGGGCCGATGGGGGCAGGTAAGACTACTGTAGGACGCCATTTGGCGGAATTGTTAGGGCGTCAATTTCTAGACAGTGATCATGAAATTGAGCGTAAAACAGGCGCTACGATTCCTTGGATCTTTGAAAAAGAAGGCGAACAAGGGTTTCGTGGTCGTGAAACAGCAGTCATTGATGAGTTAACCACACGGCATAAACTTGTACTCGCTACAGGTGGTGGTGCGGTAACTCAAGCCTCGAATCGTGAATTTTTAAAACAACGCGGTATTGTTGTTTATCTATATACTCCTGTTGAAATTCAACTTCAGCGAACCTATCGCGACAAAAATCGTCCTTTACTTCAAGTCGAAAACCCCGAACAAAAATTACGCGATTTGCTTGCAGTGCGTGATCCGTTGTATCGTGAGGTGGCACATTATATTATTGAAACCAATCAGGGTGCTGCACGTGATTTGGCACAAAAAATATTAAATACGATTGTTTCAGAGCAAATATCTTAGGAAGAAAGCGACTCTTTTCATGCAGACTTTACATGTTGAACTCGGCGATCGCCGTTACCCTATTTTTATTGGTAGTGATCTTCAACCCCAAGAACTACTTGCACCTTATATTCAAGGGCGGCAAGTAATGATTGTAACCAATACCACGGTTGCAGCTTTGTATTTAAGTCACTATGTGACCGCTGTTGAAGCACTGGGCAAAAAAGTGGCAACCTGTATTTTGCCTGATGGAGAACAATACAAAGATATTCAGCATCTGACTCTTATTTTCGATGCTTTACTTGAAGCGGGTTTTAACCGCGACTGTACAGTGCTGGCTTTGGGTGGTGGCGTGATTGGCGATATGGCAGGCTTTGCTTCGGCAAGCTTCCAACGTGGGGTGTACTTCATTCAAGTACCGACCACTTTATTGTCACAAGTCGATTCAAGTGTGGGTGGCAAAACCGGGATTAATCATCCACTGGGTAAAAACATGATTGGCGCGTTTCAGCAACCACAAGTGGTGCTGGCCGATATGTCTCAACTAAATACTTTACCTGAGCGCGAGTTGTCTGCAGGCTTAGCCGAAGTCATTAAATATGCGCTTTTGGGGGATGTTGAGTTTCTAGAATGGCTTGAAACGCATATGGAAGCATTAGTGGCGCGTGATCCTGCCGTATTGGCACAAGCGGTATATCGTTCATGTGCACACAAAGCACGTATTGTTGCTAATGATGAAAAAGAGCAAGGTGAGCGCGCTTTATTGAATCTTGGGCACACCTTTGGGCATGCAATTGAATCTTATTTGGGTTATGGTGAATGGTTACATGGTGAAGCTGTCGGGACAGGAATGGTGATGGCCGCTGATTTATCGCAGCGCATGGGCTGGATTTCTGCCGAAGATCTAGAGCGTACAAAAAAAATCATTTCTCGTGCTAATTTACCGATAGTATGTCCGAAAATTCCACTGGACAAGTTTTTGGCTTATATGGCACATGATAAAAAAGTGTTGAATGGTCAATTGCGTTTGGTGCTCATGAAGCAACTAGGTCAAGCCATCATCACCAAAGAGTTTGACTTAGAATTGATGAAACAGGCGATTATAGCCAATCAAGCATAAAGGCAGCATATGACAGCACTGCGTACACACTGGCAAAAAATTCAACAGTCGATTTGGTTGCTGGGCGCGGTGCTGTGTTTATTGGCGGCACTGATTTTTTGGGCGGTGACTGACCGTGACGAACTGGTTGAAATTGAAAAACAACCTGAGTCTGAAATTGATCTGCAAATTCAACCTGAAAAGGTTGCTGCAACCACTTATTTAGGTGGTTTACAAGAAGAAGTTCGACCTTTGGAGCTCACCACGCGATTAACGGCTTCAGGCTTGCATGAGGCTGAATTTCGGGGTACTAAATTTATTCAGGAACAAAAAAATAACAGCACAATTGAATTGTTTCGGGTCAGTGATGAAAACATCATAAAAAGTTTTATTAAAAAGCAAACAGATCGGAGCAAGCTGTTTTATATTCGTTTAAGCGGTGAGGGGCAGTCTGAACAATATGTGATGCTATATGGTAGTTTTGGCAATAAACGCGAAGCTGCACATGCTTTGACAGCACTGCCATTCAAATTTCCTGAAACCATTCAGCCTGTAGTGGTGCAATTTGCAGATTATCGTCCTTATGTCAATGATTTAGGGGCAGATGAAATTGGATTGAGAACCAAATTATATGCAGTAAATTTACGTCCTGCAGCTGTGCCTTTAATAGATGAAAGTGTTTTAGCGCGTCCACCTGCAACCACAACGAATGCACCGACTACGCAGGCTGTTGCCCCACAAAATAGTACCACCAGTACTACGATTACCCGCCGTGATCAGGAGGGTAATGTCGTGGATGTACAAAAATCACAAAGTGGTACTGCACATGTTCAGCCCGATGCACCTGAACCTGAAGTGCGTGATCCTTTTAACTAATCACAAACATTTCTAATATTATTTTAGCTTCATTTTAGTCATTCAAACCATCGCTTGCCTTTATTTGTTCTATTCTTTTTGTCTATGATTCGCATTGAGCTATTTTGGCTCAATTGCACCAATTTGATCTAAAAAAACTATTCTTCTCATACATAAATGCGTTCTAAAATGGCGCAGCATGGTGTATAAAAAGAATGAAGTGCACAAAAACAGTGCGAATTTGACTTAAAAATGAGATTTTAATTTACATTTATGCAGTGAATGCTGAAATTTGGTTATGGTTGAATAAAAAAATAAAGTTGGCATTATTTTTGCTTTTATTGGTGCGTGAATTGAGTTGTTGTCCCTATTTTGGCGCAAAAAATTCAATGATTGTGCGAAACTGTCAAATTTGCCTGCTACATTCAAGTGTAAAAGTTGCGTAAATGATAGCGAGGTCATTCAAGCTTTTTAATCGTCATAGATTAAAATAAATGTGTGACATTTCATTTATCCAAGGTTGATGTTTAGAGTTGTAAATTGAGTTAAATCGCAAAACTAGATTGTTTAATTGGCCCAATTGGGCAAGTAAAAGAAGGGTACGCTATGCACATGCCATCGCCTAATACTGTAGCTCCCGCTCAAGGTTTATACCAACCGGATGAGTTTAAAGATAACTGTGGTTTCGGTTTAATTGCCCATATGCAGGGTGATGCAAGCCATGATCTCGTCAAGACTGCCATTCATAGTTTAAGTTGCATGACCCACCGTGGTGGTATTGCCGCAGACGGTAAAACGGGCGATGGATGTGGTTTGCTGTTGGCAATGCCAAAGCAATTTTTCCGTGAAGAAGCAAAACGCTTAAGTGACATTACCCTAAGCGAAATTTTTGCAGTGGGTACAGTATTTCTGAACCTTGACCCTGCCTTGGCGACACATGCTAAAAATATCCTGACCAAAGAAATTGAAGCAGAAGGCTGTAAAGTTTTGGCTTGGCGTGTGGTGCCAACCAATAATGACGCATTGGGCGAAATCGCCATGCAGTCTTTGCCTGCGTTTGAGCAAATTATTGTCAATTGCCCATTGGGTGTGACTGAAGTTGAATTTAACCGCAAATTATTCTTGGCGCGTCGTCGTGCCGAGCAGCAATTGACTGCCGATCCATATTTTTATGTGACCACGCTATGCTCAACCGTGATCAGCTATAAAGGCTTGATGATGCCTGCAGCGATTGCAGACTTCTATACCGACCTTGCCGATGAACGTTTGGCATCGCATATTGTGGTGTTCCACCAGCGTTTCTCGACCAATACTTTGCCACGTTGGCCGTTGGCGCAGCCATTCCGTTACTTGGCACACAATGGTGAAATCAACACCATTACCGCCAACCGTAACTGGGCGATGGCACGTACCCCTAAATTTGAAAATCCATTATTGCCAGGTTTGACAGAGCTAAACCCAATTGTAAACCGTACAGGTTCAGACTCCTCTAGCTTGGACAACATGCTGGAAATTCTGGTGGGTGGGGGAATGGATTTATTCCGTGCCTTGCGTATGCTGGTTCCGCCTGCATGGCAGAACGTAGAAACCATTGATGCCGATTTACGTGCTTTCTATGAGTTCAACTCTAAGCACATGGAAGCGTGGGATGGCCCAGCAGGTTTAGTAATTCAGGATGGCCGTCATGCAATCTGTATGCTGGACCGTAATGGCTTACGTCCTGCACGTTGGGTGATTACCAAAAACGGCTACATCACCTTGGCCTCTGAAATTGGGGTGTGGGGTTATGAGCCTGAAGATGTGATTTCTAAAGGACGTGTTGGTCCTGGTCAAATTTTGGTAGTCGATACCTTTACTGGCAAAGTGCTAGATACGCAGGATGTGAATAACCATCTGAAAAGAATGCGTCCTTATCGTGAATGGTTACGTGAAAATTCAATCCGTTTACAAGGTAGCCCAGAGCTTGAAGAATATTTATGTGATCACGGTTTAAAAGGCGATGCCTTAAAAGCTGCACAAAAAATGTTTATGGTGACCTTTGAAGAACGTGACCAGTTATTGCGTCCAATTGCAGAAAGTGGTCAGGAAGCTGTGGGTTCAATGGGGGATGACACCCCAATGGCGGTATTGTCGCGTCAGGTACGCCATGTGTCGGATTATTTCCGTCAGCAATTCGCACAGGTAACCAATCCACCGATTGACCCATTGCGTGAATCTATCGTGATGTCTTTGGAAACCTGTTTAGGCCGTGAACAAAACGTATTTGAGCAAGGCCCAGAACATGCAGACCGCTTGATTATTTCAAGCCCTGTACTGACCAATTCCAAAATGCATCAGATTCGCACTTTAGGGCGTAAAGGCTATGAAATTGCCGACATCGATCTGAACTATGCAGAAAGTGAAGGTTTGCAAGCTGCTATTCAGCGTATTTGTGAAGCAGCTGCGCAAGCAGTGCGTGATGGAAAAACTTTATTGGTGCTTACTGATAAAAAAATCCGTGAAGGTTATTTGCCTGCCAATGCCGTCATGGCCACAGGTGCGGTACATCACTACTTAATTCAAGTCGGTTTACGTACCGATGCCAACATTATTGTCGAAACAGGCTTTGCTCGTGACCCACATCAATTTGCAGTATTGCTCGGTTTTGGTGCAACTGCGGTATATCCATATTTGGCTTATGATGTGATCAATGACTTGATTGCCAAAGGTGAGTTATTGGGCGACCCTGTCTATGCGCAAAGTAATTTCCGCAAAGGTATTGAAAAAGGCTTGCTCAAAGTCTTATCAAAAATGGGTATTTCAACTGTAGCCTCTTACCGTGGTGGACAATTATTTGAAGCGGTTGGTTTGTCTGCTGAAGTGGTGAATACCTGCTTTATTGGTGTACCGAGCCGTATTCAGGGTGCTACTTTTGCCGATCTTGAAAATGATCAGAAAAAACTGGCAGACACTGCGTGGAAATCACGTAAGCCAATTGATCAGGGTGGTTTGCTGAAATTTGTATTTGGCAAGGAATACCATGCTTTTAACCCAGATGTGATCAATGCGTTACACAAAGCAGTGCGTTCAGGCAATTATGCAGATTTTAAAGAATATGCAGAAATCGTGAACAATCGCCCTATTGCGACTATTCGTGATCTCTTTAAATTGAAAACAGACAATTCAATTGCCTTAGATCAAGTAGAATCGGTTGAGCAAATCCTGCCACGTTTTGACTCAGCGGGGATGTCTTTAGGGGCATTGTCGCCAGAAGCACATGAAGCCATTGCCATTGCCATGAACACCATTGGTGGACGTTCAAACTCAGGTGAGGGTGGTGAAGACCCTGCGCGTTACGGCACTATTCGTAACTCGAAAATCAAACAGATTGCTTCGGGACGTTTTGGGGTAACACCTGCTTACTTAACTTCTGCAGAAGTGTTGCAGATTAAAGTGGCACAGGGTGCAAAACCAGGCGAGGGTGGTCAGTTACCAGGCGGTAAAGTGAATGGTTTGATTGCACGTTTGCGTTATTCTGTGCCAGGTGTAACTTTGATTTCACCACCGCCACACCACGATATTTATTCGATTGAAGACTTGTCACAATTGATTTTTGATTTAAAACAAGTCAATCCGCAAGCTATGGTATCGGTCAAGTTGGTATCTGAACCGGGTGTGGGTACCATTGCAGCAGGTGTCGCTAAAGCCTATGCCGACTTCATTACCATCTCAGGTTATGATGGTGGTACAGCAGCATCGCCACTATCATCTATTCACCATGCAGGTTCGCCGTGGGAGTTGGGTTTAAGTGAGGCGCATCAGGCATTACGTGTGAATGACTTGCGTGGCAAAGTTCGTGTGCAAACCGATGGTGGCTTAAAAACTGGTTTAGATGTGGTGAAAGCGGCAATTTTAGGTGCGGAAAGCTTCGGCTTTGGTTCAACCCCAATGATTGCCTTAGGTTGTAAATACTTACGTATTTGCCACTTAAATAACTGTGCAACTGGGGTAGCGACTCAACAAGATCATTTGCGTCAGGAACACTATATTGGTGAACCACAAATGCTGATCAACTTCTTCACTTTCATTGCAGAAGAAACCCGTGAATGGTTAGCTGCACTGGGTGTTGCTAGCTTGAAAGACTTGATTGGTCGTACCGACTTGCTAGAAATTTTACCGGGTGAAACCGAAAAACATGCGCACTTGGATTTAAGCGCCTTGTTGGAATCACACCCTGCGGCAGAAGGCAAAGCGCAATACTGTCAGGTTGAAGGCAATGCGCCATTTGACAAAGGCATCTTGGCTGAAAAAATGATTGCAGAGATGTTGCCTGCAATTGAAGCAGGTACAGGTGGTGAATATTACTTTAATGTGAGCAACTGTGACCGTTCAATTGGTGCACGTATTTCAGGTGAAATTGCTCGTCGTTATGGTAACTTGAGCATGGAGCATCATCCTGTCAAAGTGAATCTTTCAGGTACTGCGGGTCAATCTTTAGGTGTTTGGAATGCAGGAGGTTTGCATATCAAACTTGAAGGCGATGCCAATGACTATGTTGGTAAAGGCATGGCGGGTGGACGTATTTCCATCTTCCCACCAAAAGGTTCGCCATTCCAAACGCAGAATACGGCTATTATTGGTAATACCTGCCTATATGGTGCAACTGGTGGTAAATTATTTGCTGCGGGTACTGCAGGTGAGCGTTTTGCGGTGCGTAACTCAGGCGCATTTGCGGTGATTGAAGGTGCAGGCGACCACTGTTGTGAATATATGACAGGCGGGATTGTGACTGTACTTGGCAAAGTGGGACATAACTTCGGTGCAGGTATGACAGGTGGTTTTGCCTATGTACTGGACTTAGATAATGACTTCGTTGACCATTACAACCATGAACTCATTGAATTGAACCGTATCTCAACTGAATCGATGGAAGAACATAAAGAGTTCTTGTGCCGTATTTTAGATGAACATATTAAAGAAACAGGCAGTGCGTGGGCATACAAAATCCGCCATGAGTTTGATTTCTATAGCCGTAAATTCTGGCTGGTGAAACCAAAAGCTGCAAACTTGCAGACTTTGTTAAAAACCACCCAAGCAGATCCACAATAATCCACGACTCAGCATTCGGCAGATGTGGATAACTTTAGACTTATACCCAGTGTAAATGTCACGTTATCCACATCCACCTACGGAGAAAGACATGGCAGAACGCCTACATAATGACTTTCAATTTCTGGATGTAGCACGCCAAGATCCAGAGAAAAAAGATCTCGATGTCCGCAAAAATGAGTTTGTGGAAATTTATAAACCGTTTACTGCAGAAGTGGCGGCCAATCAGACCCATCGTTGTTTGGGCTGTGGTAACCCGTACTGTGAATGGAAATGCCCTGTGCATAACTACATTCCGAACTGGCTTAAACTAATTTCGGAAGGTCGTGTTTTTCAGGCGGCAGAATTGTGTCATCAAACCAATACTTTGCCTGAAGTTTGTGGACGGGTTTGTCCACAAGACCGTTTGTGTGAAGGCGCATGTACCTTAAATGATGGTTTTGGTGCAGTGACCATTGGCAATGCCGAAAAGTACATTAACGATACTGCTTTTGCCTTGGGTTGGCGTCCAGATATGTCGCATGTGAAATGGACCGATAAAAAAGTTGCGATTATTGGTGCAGGCCCTGCAGGTTTGGGCTGTGCCGATATCTTGGTGCGTAATGGCGTCAAACCAGTGGTCTTTGACAAACGCCCTGAAATTGGTGGCTTGCTGACCTTTGGTATTCCAGAATTTAAAATGGAAAAAGACGTGATGAAACGCCGCCGTGAAATTTTTTCGGGCATGGGGGTTGAATTCCGTTTAAATACAGAAATTGGTACAGACATCACGATTGAACAATTGCTTTCAGATTACGATGCCGTGTTTATGGGCATGGGCACTTATACTTATATGAAAGGTGGGTTTGCTGGTGAAGATTTAGATGGTGTTTATGATGCGCTGGATTTTTTGATTGCGAATGTCAACCGTTGCCAAGGCTGGGAAAAAGACCCTGCAGAATACATCAGTGTTGAAGGTAAAAAAGTAATTGTACTGGGTGGTGGGGATACTGCCATGGACTGTAACCGTACATCAATTCGTCAAGGTGCGCAGCAAGTCACTTGTGCTTATCGTCGTGATGAAGCCAATATGCCAGGTTCACGTCGTGAAGTGACCAACGCCCGTGAAGAAGGGGTGAACTTCTTATTTAACCGTCAACCCATTGAAATTGTTGGTGAAAATGGTAAAGTCACAGGTGTCAAAGTGGTCACCACACAATTGGGTGAGCCAGACAGCCGTGGTCGTCGTAGTCCAGAGCCTGTTCCAGGTTCAGAAGAAATTTTAGCTGCTGATGCGGTATTGCTTGCTTTTGGTTTCCGTGCCAGCCCTGCAGATTGGTTTGCCTCTGCCAATGTTGGGGTAGACGGTTCAGGTCGTGTACTGGCAGCAGAACAGCAAACATTTAAGTTTCAAACCTCAAACCCGAAAATTTTTGCAGGGGGCGATATGGTGCGTGGTTCTGATTTGGTCGTGACTGCAATTTGGGAAGGTCGTCAGGCGGCAGAAGGTATTTTAGATTATTTAGAGCTCTAAACGAGTTTGCTTTGCTTAGATCTAGAAAGGGCTGAGTTTTAAGGAATTCAGTCCTTTTTTATTGGATATTTTATCCCGCTCATCTTCTTGTGAAATATATTGCCATCCCTGATTCATAAAAGGTTTAAGAGCTGAAACTTCAATATCTATTCAATTTGCTGTACAAGGTTATTGTTTGATGTAAACAGTTTGGTGATTCGCTCGATTAAACAAAATACACAAACAGGTCAGAATTTCACGTTAGAATGAAATCATTTCAAACAAATACAAAGAAAATTTAGAGGTTAATGTATGAATTTCACAAAAAAAACCATGCTCGCGGTGGCTTTAACCAGTACTTTGACATTAAGCGGCTGTGGCTATAACACTTTACAAGTGAAAGATGAAGCTGTGACTGCTTCTTGGTCAGAAGTCCAAAACCAATATCAACGCCGTGCCGATTTAGTGCCAAACTTGGTGAATGTGGTCAAAGGCTATGCCAAACACGAAGAACAGGTATTAACTGAAGTGACTCAGGCACGTGCCAATGTCGCAGGCTTAAAAGTGGATAAGTCGGTATTGGAAGACCCTGCGTTATTCCAGAAATATCAAGAAGCACAGGCGCAAATGACCAGTGCCTTATCACGTTTAATTGCGGTGTCTGAAAATTATCCAGACTTAAAAGCCAATGAGCAATTCCGTGATTTACAAGTACAATTAGAAGGCACAGAAAACCGTATTGCCGTGGCGCGTAACCGTTACATTAGCACAGTGCAAGACTTTAACAGCTATGCACGTCAGTTCCCGCAAGTCATGACTGCTAAAGTGATTGGCATGGACACCAAACCAAACTTTAGCGCAGAACAAAGCGCACAAACCGCACCTAAAGTTTCGTTTGAATAATGCATAGGGAGGATGACTGAATGCTGCTATCGCACAGCAAGACCCACATGAACCTTGGGCAAATATTGCTGCTCATTATGGTGATGTGTTTCAGCTGCTTGGCATATAGTGAAGTTGCCACCGCAACTGATGAAACTGCCGAAGCTGTGGTGCTGGGTAAAATTGTGCAGCAACAGCATCCTCAAAATGCCAACCCTATCTCAGATCTTGCAAACTCACGCCAGCCTACATCTACCACTCAGCAAGCACCTGTAGAAACACCCTTTCAGCAACCGCAAATTGCCAATGATATGGCAGAGGGTGAATCCATCCGCGCTTTGCCGACTTTAAATCAGCCCGTGGTCGATCAAGCCAATTTGCTGACTGCGGCAGAAAAACAGCAAATCAGCCAGCGGATTTTAAATTTACATCAACACGCCAAAGCACAAATTGGCGTGGTGATTGTACCGACCACAGGGCAGGAAGATATTTTTGATTTTGCCATGCGGGTCGCAGAACAATGGCAACTTGGTTCTGCCAAGCAAGACAATGGTTTGCTAATGGCAATAGCAGTCAATGACCGCCGTATTCAGATTTTAACGGGGTATGGTCTAGAAGGCGTGCTGCCTGATATTGTAGTGAGCCGTATTATTAACCAGCGCATTACCCCCTATTTTAAACAAGCCCAATATGCACAAGGTATTGATGCAGGCTTAGCAGAAATTGAACGGATTTTAAACTTAGACCCCGAAGTTGCTGCACAGGCGGCCCAAGAACTGAAACAACGCCATGAACAAGCCTTACAAGAACAACAGGCGCGTGAAAAAACCTTGAGCAGCGCTTTATTTATTTTAATTGCAGGGGTGATTGGCTCACTGATTGTCGGAAAACGCTTAAGTGCTTCAACCGCTGCCGTGGCAGGTACAGTGGCAGGTTTGGTCAATGGTGCAGGCTTAATCACTAGTTTAATGATTGGCGCGGGAATTTTCTTTTTACTCATCACTGCCATTGCACAGACCATTTTCCAAATTTTCTTGTCTTCTGCAGGTCGTGGTGGCGGACGTGGCGGTGGCGGTTTTGGTGGTGGAGGTGGCTATAGCGGCGGAGGCGGTGGCTTTGGTGGGGGAGGAGCATCAGGATCATGGTAACCACAACCGATACAACAGAAATTATTACTCAACCGAAAATGGACATTGCAGCGCGTCCGAGTATAAAGCGTTGGCTGAAGCATTTCTTTTATTTACCTGCCACCAAACGTTTTTTTAATGCGCAGGATCAACATGCCATTGCAGAAGCGGTGACTATTGCCGAGCATGGGCATGTGGGTGAAATTCAGGTGGTGATTGAAAGTTGTTTACCCTCGCGGTTGGCGTATGCGGTAGATACGCATACCCGTGCACGTCAATTATTCGCAGAATTGGGTGTTTGGGATACTGAATTGAACAGTGGGGTTTTGCTCTACCTCAATTTGTGTGAGCGCAAAGTAGAAATTGTGATTGACCGTGGTATTAAAACCGCGACCACGCAACAGGTGTGGGATGATGTCTGTACGCATATTGTGCAGGGTTTGGCACAGCAGCAGTATAGGCAGGCAGTGATAACAGGTGTGAAAGAAATTGGTGAAATTTTGGATGTGTTTTATGACCGCCAGTTGCTAGATCAGCAAAATGAATTGGGGAATGTGCCGATTATTTTAGGATAGATTTTTGTCAATCAATGTCCCTCTTTTTGAAGATGGGGGGCTTGGTCATGATTTTTGATATAAAACCTTTACTTTTGAGATTTTAAAATTCTTCGCTTGTGTCATAGATGGTTTACTCTGTTTAAAGCATAGAGGTAGAAAAAGTATAAAATTGATTACCGCATACAACTTAAATTTGCTGAAATTTAAATCAAATACATAAAAAACGGATGATGAAATAATTTAAAATGTGACTTGGTTCTCTAAAAATGACAAAATTTGTTAAGCTGAAATTTTTAATCTGACAATAATTGTCACTTTTTAACATAAATAAACAGTTGGTTTGGATGTAGAAAATTTTTTATGTGTAAGGTGCTGTTTTTCTGTGTAAATTGTCTATAATAAAAGTTGGCACGTTTAGTGCTGAGTATAAAATAGCTTACAAAGCTTATAATTAAATTAACAACATTTGTGGAGAATGTTATGAATACAATGCAAAAAGGTTTTACCCTTTAAATTAATGATCGTTGTAGCGATCATTGGTATTTTGGCTGCAGTGGCACTTCCTGCTTACCAAAACTATACAGTGAAAGCGCGTGTATCGGAAGTTATTTTAGCGGCTTCTTCATGTCGGACTATTATTACTGATATCGTACAAAATGCACCTGTAGCAGATTTGGGTACTGCTCTTTCGGCAGCATGTAGTATTTCACCTACAAAATATGTAACTAGTGGTACAGCTAATGCGAATGGTGTTATTACTGTTGTTGCGAATGAGACTAATTTAAAAGGTGATACGAGTAATACGGCAAATTCTATTGATTTAACTCCTATGATTTTACCTGCTGCAGCAAGTGGTGCGACGGCAACAGCACGTGCATTAGTTGCTTCAAGTGATGGTGGATTGACAATCCAAGGTTGGAAATGTGGTCCAGCTGCTACAAATCCTATGCCAAATAAATATTTACCAGGTTCTTGTCAAGGTACTTACTAATTAAGTGACATGACAAATAGAAAAGACTGGTTCGCCAGTCTTTTTTTTAGATAATATATTAAAACTACCTAATAACGTGAACTGAAAATACATAAACTAGTACATTATTTTCTAATCCTTTAAGCAAGCTGTATTTAAATAACTCCTATTTTTACACTAGGTTGTTATCTTATGAGTTGTTGAAGTTGAAATAGCAGAATAGAAAATAGTATAGTTATGATAAGGTTTTAGATTGATGAAAATACCAAAAGAGCAAATAGATAATTTTTTATCTATAGAATGTGTAATTGTAGTAGCAAAATATATAGATGTTCTTGACGAGAAGCCAATATTTTTAGATCAAATAGATACTTTGAATAATAAAATTATTGAAAAATCTCCAGTAATAGCAGAAAAACTCAAAAAATTTCAGGAAACCTATGAAAAATGGTTTCAAAGAGTTGTTGCTAGTGAAACTTCAGGGATATCAGCAACTGAAATAGAAATTATTTTGGAAAAAAATAGAGCGAGAGAGGAATTAATAAAAGTCTGCGTTGAGTATCGTAAAGAAAATAGACTTTCTAAAATCTAATATTTTTAGAAAACTTTCTGGTACTAAATAAATAGTTATAATAGCGATAAATTGATGTTGAAACGCCTAAAATTTTTCCTTAGCCATTTATCTATTTCCTTCCTCATTGCTTTATTGGTTGTGGGATTGGTTTTCTTTGTTTGGTATCCATCTCCGCTTGCTAGTGCAGTAGGCGTTACCCAGATTTTTCTGATGATGCTCGCCATCGATGTGATCGTTGGGCCAATATTGGGATGGTTAGTCTATAAAGAAGGTAAAAAAACACTTAAATTTGACCTAAGTGTCATTATTCTGATTCAAATCGCGGCCTTATGTTATGGGGTATTTAGCATTGAGCAAGGTCGTCCTGCATGGTTGGTATTTCATGCAGATCGTTTTGAATTAGTACGAAAAAATGACCTGATTTTAGATAATATTGACCAAGTGCAACCTCAATTTCAGCAGGTGTCATGGACTGGTCCACAATTTACTGCAGTAAAATTAGCAGTAAGTCCACAGCAACGCCAAAATGATATGTTTACTGAGGTCTTAGGTGGTATTTCACTTACTCAACAGCCTGCTCGTTATGTAGAACTCACTCAGGTTAAAAACCAAATTCAACAACGTGCATTGCCGCCTGTAGAGTTGGAACAATACAACTCAAAAACTGAAGTTAAAAAAACTTTAGCTAAATATCCAAACGCAGATGCTTGGCTACCCTTAAAAGCCCATGCAGTCGATATGGTGGTTTTAGTCAATAAAGAATCCGCATCTATTATCAAAATAGTAGACCTAAGACCGTGGAAATAATTTCTTGAGTTAAAAATGGGGAATTTAAGTATTCCCCATGCGATCATCCTATTTCAAAACTGGCAGAATTCCAATCAAACTTGCCACACAAAGCACTATCATCTTGCCTAAAAAAATATAAGATAGAGCCAGTTTTTTGGTCTATTTTTTCTATGAAATCTGCATTGCTATTTTTGGCTGCCATCCTCATCTCCCTTGCATGGCTATTACCCATTCACTACCGCCCATGGGTCACCTATACAGGTGAACTTTACGCATTTTTTGCCTTGTTTGCTCTTGCAGCCAGCCTTTTTAAAGCAAAATTACAGATACCCAAAATCAGCCTACCCTTACTGGCACTGTGCAGTGTCCCACTCATTCAGTGGGGCCTTGGCTTAGTCTACTTCTTTGATAAAGCTTTGCTCAGTAGCGTATATATCTTCAGTTTTTGGTTAGCAATCATTTTTGGCTATAACCTCACGCAAAACAACAGCGAACGTGAACGCATCTTTACAGGCTTTAGTTATGTGCTACTCGGCGTGGGAAGTATTACCGCATTCATGGCAATTTGCCAGTGGCTCACACTCGACCAATACCTGCCAATGATGGTGGATATAAAAATTGGACAACGCCCTTATGCCAACTTTGCCCAACCGAATAATATGGCGACCTTTTTGGTGATGTCACTCATGGCATGCCTATATTTATACGAAAAACAAAAACTTAAAACCATGTGGATTGTGATTGCAGCTGCAATGATTTTGGTCGGTGTGGTACTGAGTCAGTCGCGTACTTCATGGTTGGCGTCGCTGTGTCTCTTGACCTATTTGGGCTATCAACAATACCGTGGTGTGATGCGGATTAAATGCCGCTATAGCTTGCTGTGGTTTGCCGCATTTATCGGGTTAATTTTTATCGCACCTGCTTTTAGTCAATTGCTCTCACAAAGTGCAGACCTTTCGGTGCAATCTCGTGATGTGGTACAGCGCGCCACAGGTGATATGTCACGCTTGGCAATTTGGCAGCAAATGCTCGCTGCGATTGAGCATCAACCGTGGTGGGGCTATGGCTGGCATCAAACCAGTGTGGCTTATGTGGCGATCAGTGAATTTGTACAAGGTCCTGTGTGGATTCGCAGCGCACACAATTTTATTTTAGATTTTTTACTTTGGAATGGTGTGTTGCTCGGTGTGCCATTTTTAGCATATTTGGGCTATTGGGGCTACCAATTGCATAAATATACCCAGTCGGTGGAATCGGTTGTGGGGATTTTAATGCTCGGTGCATTTAGCGTACATGCCATGCTGGAGTTTCCGCAAAATTATGCCTACTTCCTGCTGCCTGCAGGTTTTATCATCGGTATGATTCAGTCACAGCGCGTTGTGAAAGGTCTTACTTTATCTCCACTATATTTGCGCAGCACTTTTGTGGTGGGTGCATTGTTACTAGTGCTGATTTATCGTGATTATGAAGTGATGGTGCCAAAACTAAATCAGTCGGTGCGCTATGAACACACACCTGAAAAAATCACCCATCAAGATCGTATTTTGGTACTCGAAGAATTTAACCGCCGCATTGCGTGGATTCGTTTAAATCCGTATAGCCTACAAACGCGTGAACAATTGCAGGATATTCATGAAATTGTGTTGAATTATCCAACCCAGTATGACCTGCTTAAATATGCCCGGGTGCTGGCATTTAATGGTTATGAAGCAGAAGCCAAAAAGCAATTATGGTTGTTAAGCACTTTGTGGCAGGTCAATGTGGATTATGCGACTTTATTGGATGAGGCAAAGCCGCGCTGATTTGTGTAGCGCAAGGAGGGGGATTTGAAAATAGTGAGCCAAATATGGTGAAAATTTTCAATGTTGAAAATCTCTCCCAACTTCTCTTTAAAAAGAGAGGGGGTATTCATTATAAAATTGATTTCATGTGCGAAAATTTAAAGAGATGCTGAAATTTTGTTCAGATAAAGGGAGTTGTGTTAGAATTGTATGATCTATTCACACAATAAGGCATGCTGATGGCGAGAACTACAAGTGTAACAATTGGCCCACAACTCGATGACTTTGTGAGCAAACTGATTGAATCTGGACGTTATGGTTCAACCAGTGAAGTGATGCGATCTGCATTAAGATTATTGGAACAGCAAGAAAATCAAACTGCAGCTTTAAAGCAAGCGATTGAAGCAGGTGAGAACAGTGGAGAAAGTACACTCAGCCTAAAAGATATTGCTGCTCAAGTGAAGCAGAAGCATCGTGTATAAACTATCTAATTTAGCTGTCGATGACTTCACTGCTATTTATGAATACACCTTACTTAATTTTGGTGTAGCTCAGGCTGACCAATACACACAACATTTGGAAAATACCTTTCATTTGTTAGTGAGTTCACCATTGATTGGTTATGTATGTGTAGATATTGGCGAGGGAATACGCCGTCATGATCATCATCAACATGCTATTTTTTATAAAAAACAGGATTATGGCATTTTTATTATTCGGATATTGAATCAACAGATGCATCCCATGAAACATTTTTTTGCGTTATAAATACTTTTTTATAAATCCAAGAATTAAAAATGTGTATCAGCAAAAATATAAATTGATATTGAAAACATCTTCATGAGAGATGAGGAAGATGCTAAATCGTAGTTAAAGTGCTGCTTTAAAACAAAAGACTGGAAAAACCAGTCTTTTATGCGATTGAAACGAGATGAATCTTAGAGTTGGCTTTGAATATAGTTTTCAATACCCACAGTTTCAACCAAATCAAGCTGTGTCGTTGCCCAGTCTAAGTACTCTTCTTCTTTCTCTAGAATTTCCTGAACCAAATCACGAGTTACATAGTCCAGTTGTTGCTCTGCCAAAACCACCGCTCTTTGAATCGCTTCAATATTTTCTTGGACTTTACGCACATCGCAGTTCAAAACTTCAACTGTATGCTGACCGATATACAATTTGCCCAAGTGTTGTAAATTTGGCAACCCTTCTAAAAATAAAATACGTTCAATAATTTTGTCAGCATGTTTCATTTGACGAATCGACTCTTTATATTCAGCCGAGCCGAGTTGTTCAATACCCCAATCATTAAACATACGTGAATGTAAAAAATATTGGTTAATCGCAGTCAGGTGATGATACAAAACTTGGTTGAGTTGATTAATCACATCACGATTGCCTTTCATTGCAGCACTCCATCAACAATTTCTGCCTTAAACCGCTTAAGGCAATCTATATTTCTATCTTAAACAAGACTGGACAAAATGGCGAGTGATTTAGGGGCTATTTATACTTCACAAATGGTTTGCGCTGTCGGCTAAAACTGAGCAGATCAGGCATGAAACGAAGGGAATAGCGAGACTATTGCCAAGTTTCATAACGCAATCTGAGAAAGTTTTAGCCACATGAGCAAGAACAAAGCACTGCTTTGTTTGCTGCGCAAGGGGACAAGCATATTTTTTGCTGCTATTGCGTTATGTGCCAGTCATTTAGAATGACTAAATTTCCTGTCCCATGCCTTATATCAGCTAAAAAATATGCGTAGTCGCAAACATAGATGAAGTATAAATAGACCCCAGACCGCAAATGAAAATCGCAATCAAAAACAATTAGCTAGGCAGTGTGAAGAAATGTAAGATAAGAAAAACCCGCTGTAGTCGAAAGCGGGAGAGGAAACACCGAGTAAAAATTATAATACTGAAATGCGGGAGAGCAATAAAACGTCAGTTTTAGGCAGCAACGGCAAGACGAGATGCAATTTGTGCAATTTCATCGCTAATGATAGCGCGAGTTTCAGGCGCACAGCGACCACAACAGGTGCCCAAGTCAAACATATCGCGAATTTCACGATAGCTTTCTGCACCATTGGCAACGGCTTCTTTAATGTCTTGATCTGTAATACCACGGCATAAGCAAACGTACATGAATGCAACCACAATAATGAAATAAGATAAGTATTATTATTGATAATTATTATCGTTTGTCAATAAAAATCATTTGAAAAGTCATTTATCATGATTGGGTTTTTGAATAAAAAAATGCCACCTAATAGGTGGCATCGTTTAGATGTTTTAAGTGCTTGAATCATAATCACTTATGAATTGATAATCACCACGCCATCCATTTCAACCAATGCACCTTTAGGTAAGCTGGCTACACCCAGCGCTGCGCGTGCAGGGTAAGGTTGCGCAAAATATTCCCCCATAATTTGATTGACCAATTGGAAGTGAGATAAATCGGTCAGGAAAATATTGAGCTTGGCAATATCGGCCAAAGAGCCACCCGCCGCTTCGCAAACGGCCTTTAAGTTATCAAATACGCGGCGAATTTGCGCTTCAATGCCTTCCACCAATTCCATGCTGTATGGGTCTAAACCAATTTGACCTGATAAATAAACAGTATTGCCCACTAAAATGGCTTGAGAGTAAGTACCAATTGCTGCAGGTGCATTTTCAGTATGGATGACTTGGCGAGACATTGATTTCTCCTAAAATAATGTACGAACATCATAGACTATTCGACCACCTTTCAGTAGCCTGATGAGTCAGTTATGCAAAAGCGATTGAATGTGCGGCAATATCACCATGCAGCGCATTGAATTAACAAGCTTTGGCTTCTTCTGCTATGCTGATGGGGCTCGCTAAACGGCTAATTCGTGGGAAACCGAAGCGCATACGTAAATCACGAATAATTTTGGCAATTTGCTTACGGTTATTCACCACAATATTCACATAGGTTTTGCCATCGTGGCTACGTACCATTTCTACTCCGGTTTTGGCCTTACGACATTGATAGATCAAATCGGAAATTTGTTCGTCATTCATATCCATATCAATGCTGAGATAAGCCGTAAAACTCACGTCATCGACATCTTCTGAAGTCCATTGTAGCGGCATGATATTTTCAGGATGTTGATGTTGCTCATGCAGTAAGTTGTTGCAACGCGCACGATGCACAATCAAGCCACGGCGTGACAAGTTACCCTGAATCGGATCGCCCAGTACAGGGTTGCAACAGTGCGCATATTTCACGTCAATACCTTCTGTACCCTGAATCAGACGGTCAGAGTGTTCGCTGCTGTCGTGATCGAGTGCGTAAATGTGATTTGCCACTAACTGTGGCAATAAATCACCGACTGCAATTTGCTCAAATAAACGGTCTTTAGAGTCAATGTGGCGCCATTGCAACACATTTAACCAATCTGCTTCGGTCAAGTCTTGAATCGAGTGATTAAATAATTTCAGCGCACGGTTAAGCGCTTGCTGACCCACCAAACGCTGTTCTTCAATATCCTGATCACGCAGAATATTTTGTAAGGCACGACGGGCTTTTTGGGTATTAATGAAGCTCAGCCAATCTGGGTTGGGTGTAGCTAAAACATCGGTGATGATTTCGACCACTTGTCCGCTGGTGAGTGGTGTGGAAAGTGGTTTGCTTTCGCCATTAATTTTTGTACCGACGGCATGGTTACCTAAGAACAAACTGGCTGCATAGGCAAAATCAACTGCGGTGGCGCCTTGCGGCAATTCATGTAAATGTCCGTGCGGGGTATAAACATGAATTTTCTCTTGGTGTAGATAATCCAGTAAATCGCTAAATGTAGTTTTAGCGCATTCACCATCAATCAACACGTTCAAGCTTTGCATAGAGGCTTGAATGGCAGAACGGCAGGCTTGCGGTGCGTTTTCACCCAAGATCACACCAAAACGTGCGGCTTTACGCATCAGTTCAGTTTGAATGGTAAGTGATAAGGTGGTTTGCTCGCCTTTTAGACGCATCATGAGTGATTGGTTACCGCCTGGCAGGGGGCGACGGATATGATCTTCATAATGCAAGACCTGAAAGCTGTCACGTAAAATATCAGCCAAACGGTCACAGTCGGCAATGCTTTGTAAAATAATTTCAAAGGCGTGGCTGTGGGTCAGTTCTTGTAGATCAATATCGTTCTTTACAAAGTGGCGCAGTAATTCAATATTGTTATTTTTCTTTTTAATACGACCTGCAATTTGATTGTCTTGTAGCAGGTCGGCAAGGTTTTGTTCCCATTTAGACTGGTATTCGCAGCGTTTTGGCTTGGTTTGCAAAAGGGCGGCTTGAACATCGTTATACATATCTAAATCTAGGTTTTGATAACACAAATGTTCAAGGTTATCCGCCATTTCATTCATACCCACGATACGTGCCATAGGTACAAACACATCAAAAGTTTCTTGGGCAATGCGTGCGCGTTTGTCTGGTCGCAGCGCATCTAATGTGGTCATGTTGTGATAACGGTCTGCTAGTTTCACAATAATGACACGTGGATCCTGTAAGGTGGCTTGCAGAATTTTACGGAACGAAGCAGCTTTGTTGTATTCTTTGTCGCTAGAATGGCTAAGTTTGGTTACACCATCGACCAGTTCGGCAACGGTACGTCCGAATTTTTCTGTGATGTCATCTTTGCTGTAGTCGGTATCTTCTATGACATCGTGTAATAGCGCAGCAATGAGCGTGTCGGCATCCAAACGCATGTGTGCCAAAATGCAACTCACCGCAATCGGGTGTAGCACATAAGGTTCACCACTTTTACGGGTAACGCCATCATGCGCATGCTCAGCATAATCACAAGCCGTAAGCACCTGTTCGACTTCACTTACGCTAAGGTAAGGTTCGATCATGGTTTGAAGCTGTTGTTTGGCTTGGCTGACCATCGTGCCTGGCATATAACACCCTTTAAAATACAAGTGATAACGAATTTACAGTTAGACCTTATAATGAAAAGCATATTGCATGACTTGTCAATTTTTTTCATGCCAAAATAGTGATAAATTTGGCACTAAATTAGGGTCTGTTGACACTTCGTCTATGTTTGCGACGATGCATATTTTTTAGCTGATATAAGGCATGAGACAGGAAATTTAGTCATTCTAAATGACTGACTCATAACGCAATAGCAGCAAAAAATATGCTCGTTCCGAAGGACTGGGGCTAAAACTTTCTCAGATTGCGTTATGAAACTTGGCAATAGTCTCGCTATTCCCTTCGTTTCATGCCTGATCTGCTCAGTTTTAGCCTACAGCGCAAACCATTTATGAAATGTCAACAGACCCTGTGGTCTTAATCCTTATGTTATAACGGTTTTTAGCGCAAGATTAAAGTTCAGACAACAAAAAAGCCTAGTAAAAAACTAGGCTTTTTTAGAAAGTTGCTCTTATTGGAAAGAAAAACCATCTAAATTCAAATTATTTGCAGAAAGTGCAAGGTCAAGACTCGAAGTTTGATAGTCTTGATCACGTTGTTTCAAAATGTCTTTAGAAACGTGACCTTCTGCAATTTCACGTAAAGCAACAACGGTAGGTTTGTCGTTGTCCCACTCAACAGTAGGTTCTATGCCTTGACGTGCCAATTGACGCGCGCGCTTGCTTGCCACTAGTACAAGCTCAAAGCGGTTGTCTACATGGTCTAAACAATCTTCAACGGTAACGCGTGCCATAAGAATTCTCGTTCGAATAATAAATTTAAACAGACTGTGCAGTATAAGGTGCTTTGCTTATAGACTCAAGTTTTAATCACGCGCTTGGCGGGCTAATTAACTTTTCAATCAAGGCTTGATGACGATGTGCCTGCTGCGCCGTCACCAAACGGTTCGCAATAATCACTGCTTCTAAATCGTGCAGGGCTTTATTAAAGTCATCATTAATAATCACATAGTCAAAATTGACATATTGCTGCATGTCTTCAACTGCGCAGCCCAAACGATGCTCAATCACATCGACTGTATCGGTGCCACGGTTAGACAAGCGCTCACGTAAATCAAACTGGCTTGGTGGAAGAATAAAAATTTGCTTCGATTCAGGAAAAAGATTGCGTACTTGTTGAGCACCTTGCCAGTCAATTTCAAGCAATACATCGTGACCTTTGGCTAACTGCTCTTTAACAGTTGCTTGCGCGGTGCCGTAATAATTGCCAAATACTTCTGCATACTCAATAAAACCGCCTTGTTCTACCAAGTCGATAAAATCTTGTTTTTGTGTGAAGTGATAATGCACACCATCGAGTTCGCCGGGACGCTGACCACGTGTTGTGTGAGAGACTGAAACGTGTAAATTATTCACACGCTCAAGCAGGGCTTTAACAAGGGATGTTTTGCCTGTTCCTGAAGCGGCAGAAACGACAAACAATAGACCCGACATGATATTTTTCCTGATATGATAAAATATCTTCTCTATTTTAGAGTAGACGCCCCTTAAACAAAATAGCCAAGATGGCTTTTGTTGGCATAATTTTTTAAACATCCGACCTATTTAACTTCAACATAGAGGGTTCTATGGAAATTGTATTGGCGAATCCACGTGGTTTTTGTGCAGGTGTAGACCGAGCAATTGCGATTGTAAATCGTGCCCTTGAGTGTTTTAACCCCCCTATATATGTACGTCACGAAGTGGTACACAATAAATTTGTGGTAGATGACTTGCGTCAGCGCGGTGCGATTTTTGTCGATGAGCTGGATGAAGTACCCGATGACAATATCGTGATTTTTAGTGCACATGGCGTATCTAAAGCAGTGCAGCAAGAAGCGGAGCGTCGTGGCTTAAAAGTGTTTGATGCCACTTGTCCGTTGGTCACCAAAGTACATATTGAAGTCACCAAATATGCGCGTGAAGGCACAGAGGCGATTTTAATTGGTCACGAAGGACACCCCGAAGTTGAAGGCACGATGGGTCAGTATGACAAGAAAAATGGTGGTGAAATTTATTTGGTAGAAGATGAGGATGATGTGGCTGCACTTGCGGTTCAGCATCCAGATAAAGTGGCTTTTGTGACACAAACTACCTTATCGATTGATGATACTGCCAAAGTGATTGATGCCTTACGCCAGAAATATCCGAATATTCAGGGACCACGCAAAGACGATATTTGTTATGCCACTCAAAACCGTCAGGACGCAGTGCGTGACTTAGCCAACCAGTGTGATGTGGTGTTGGTGGTAGGTTCGCCAAATTCATCCAACTCTAACCGTTTACGCGAGTTAGCTGAACGTATGGGGAAACGCGCCTATTTGGTGGATAATGCAGACGAGTTGGAACAAGCATGGTTTCAACCGAATACAAAAATTGGTG
Organism: Acinetobacter sp. KAM396; assembly: GCF_021602765.1. NCBI lineage: Bacteria > Pseudomonadati > Pseudomonadota > Gammaproteobacteria > Moraxellales > Moraxellaceae > Acinetobacter > Acinetobacter sp. KAM396. The sequence goes on along the minus strand of NZ_BPPH01000029.1, from coordinate 5,968 downwards.
TAACTGCGGGCGCATCTGCACCAGAAATTTTAATTAAACAAGTGATTCAGCGTTTGCAAGACTGGGGTGCAACTGCCCCTGAAGAGCTTGCAGGCCGTGAAGAAAATATTACCTTTAGTTTGCCAAAAGAGTTACGTATTCCTGTAATACAGGCTTAAACTGCGAAGTACATAACACTCTAAAAAATTGATGAAAATAGGCAGATAACTGTTGCATGACGGTTATCTGCTTTTTTATACCTTTTATCCTGAAGTGTGAGGGTTTTGTAAAGTTGTTCGCTATTATTTTTAATAGGGCAAAGTCTGTGTCTTGGGGGGAGTATGCGACAAAAAGAAAACGGGTTCACCTTAATTGAGTTGATGGTGACCATTGCGGTGATGGCGATTATCGCGATGATGGCGGCTCCGTCTTTTATAGAAATAATTAGAAAGAATGAACTTAATCAAGAGACTCAGCATTTAATTTTTTTGTTGCAGGAAGCTCGAAGTGACGCAATTTTTACTCGATCTTCCAAGCAAATTGAAATTCCTACATATGGTTCAGATGAAAAAAGATTTTCAGAATGGTCTGTAACTAATGATATGAGTTCGTTAGAGTTTACTGCTATGGGCTATCTAAATTCTAATACATCTATTTGCTTAACTCTAACTCATAAAAAGAATTCTCATTTAAGCAGCTCGATTAGAGTCGAGAAAAATGGAGCTATTTCTAAAGATACATCAAATTGCCTAACTAATTAGGAGAGACTAGTAATGGGGAAGTATCAAAACGGAGTTGGACTCATGGAGGTTTTAGTTGGCTTAGTTCTGTTAGCTATAGCTGTGCTAGGTTTCTCTGCTTTGCAACTGCGAGGTGTATACGCAAGTGTAGAGGCTGCCAATAATACGCAAGCAATGCATTTAGGTCGAGATCTCGCAGAAAGAATTAGAGCGAATCGGTCTGGATACGAAGCTTTGAATAAGAATAATGTTTATGTTGAGGGTAAAGGGGAGTGTTACTCAGGTTTTTGTGAACCAAATGATTTTGCAGAGGCAGATTTTCTACAAGTTCAGAACAAGGCTGAAAATTTAGGAATGAATGTTGCTGTTAGGGATTGCCAAGGGGTGGGAGAAGTGTCGTTAAAAAGGCGATGTATATATGTTGCATGGGACAAGACAACGCCTACTGATGGGCAAGCTGAAAATGATTGCACGTCTGGAGCTGCATACAACGTTGGGGCTAAATGCATAATTATGGAGTTATATAATTATGAATAATTATAAAAAAGGGTTCACTCTTATTGAGCTAATGATTGCAATCGTTTTAGGGTTGTTAATTTCAGCAGCTGCATTAACTGTTTATTTAACAGCTCAACGTTCACTGTCTTTACAAAATGCTATGGGTGAGCTACAGCAGAATGGAATTTTTGGTTTAAACCAAATTACATATGACCTTAGACATGTAAATTTAAATACAGCCTCAGCTCAAATAATTAATCCACGAGTGGTCGGTTCAGGTATTATTTTTAATCATCGTAATTTGCCAAGTTCGCTCAGTGGTATAAGTAGTGATTTTTTTACATCATTTGAATTGGCTGAAGGTGCGACAACAGATAATAGTGATCAACTCACAGTTCAATATGTACCGCAGTATTTAACAACGACATCTTATGTCGATTCAGATAATGATGAGAAGAATGATATCACTATAAGTAAGAAAAATAGTGAACAATATGATTGTGAAGGTAATAAAATTGAGTTTGAGGAAGAGTTTCCTGGGGATGAGGCTGATCATGGTTCTGGAGCGCCAGAGACAGCGGATCGTGTAATTGTCCAGAGATATTATATTTCTGAAATTAAAGACTCTAAAAATAAATCGTTTAATCCTCAAAGATATGCCTTGTTTTGTGATGCAGGATTTTATCAAGAAAATGATACAATAATTAATGGTCTTGGCACTGGAGCTCAGCAATTAATGCAAGATGTAGATGCTTTTAAATTTCTTTTAGGGGTAAGACAAAAAAGTAATGGAAAGTTATCTTATCTTACAGTCAATGAATACAAAGATTTGATGCCTAAGGAAGATCCAACAGATGTAAATGCAGAGATCTACAATATTGTTTCAATTAAATTGGCTTTATTAATGCGATCTTCAAACCCGGTTGGCGCAAACGAACACATAAATAATAATAAAACATTTATTACTTTTGGTGATCAATTGGAGGCAAATGTAAAGGATGCGAAATATACGTTGAGCTTAAGCAACGATCAAAAAACTAGTTCTAAATATTTACGTCAAGTTGTTAGTCAAGTTGTAGCTTTTAGAAATACGTTAGGAGAAGCACAATGAGAATGAATCAGCAAGGATCAACTTTAATCATTGTGCTTGTCGTATTGTTATTAATTACAATTATTGGAACAATTGCCGTTAAATCAAGTATTTTAAATCTAAAAATTTCAACAAATGCACAGATTGATGCTTTGTTGTTAGAAAGTAACGATGCTGCATTATTTGCATTAGAGGATCAAACCAAAGTTTCTCGTCAATTGGCTCAAGATGGGATGTTTGGTTATTTCAACTCTGCAGACAGTAATGATGAATTGGTCTTCTGTTATCGTGCAAATGCGAAGAATTTTTTCAGTATGTCAAATGCGAGTGTTATTAGTGCAAATGGCAACTTTACAAAAAATGGTGTTTCTGGTTTTTGCAAGGCTAAAGAATATTCTACACGGAGAGCAGCTGTTCAAACACAATTGTATTTGCGTAAAAATGTCAAACCCACAACACCATTAACAACTCTACCTATAGGGACGAGTGTTGGTCAGTCAGGATTACCTGTTATCTCCAACCATATTGCAGTCACTGCTATTTCTATCTTGCCTAGTTTTTCAAGTGCATCTGATGATGAGATTCAAAACTGTTTTAGACAAACAAGTATTAAAAAATCGGATACTACTGAAACAGTAAGGGAATGCTTTGAACGGTTAAGCATTCCTTATAACCTACAGAACGCTGAATATATGGTTGGTGGACAGCCAAAGTTAACGTCGTAGACGAACATGAATGAAAGAGGTTTATTATGAAAAGTTTTGATAAAAAAATACTTTCGGCAATGGTGTCCATGTCTATGACGTTGGCAATTTCCCATTCTGCGAATGTTTATGCAAGTGACATTGAGATTTATTCCAATTCGACCCCAGGTAAACTTAATTTGTTTTTAATGTTGGATACCTCGGGAAGTATGGGCTATGGTCGAGGATATGGTGGAGGGAACTCTGCTACTGATACTAGTAGTATATTTCAAGATTACGGTATATGCACTTATAATAATTATTCTGATTATGGATTAAGAAAAGATGTTAGTTCTGAGAGTTTATCTTATCAGGTTAATGGTAAAGTAAAATCATATACCGTTAATTATTGTCATATATCGAAATCTCAATATAATAATTTGCGTAATACTTGGAATCCTTATGATGGCACTTTTGTGGCTACAGGGGATGAGTTAAGAAGAAGGATTTCTAATGAATGTGATAAACAAGCTGATAATAGCTATAAATGTTATGATCGAATAAGTAGATTAAAAAAAGCATTAGTAAATGTTCTAACGAGCGACAAAATCTTAAATACTATAAGTTTAGGGGTTGGACAATATTCAACTCCTACTTCTACTTCATGGAATTCTCATGATTCGTATTCAGGTCGAGTAATATATCCTACAGTTTTATTAACGTCAGAAAATAGAGAAAAAATTCTGGAAAAAATAGTAGAACTGAATGTATATAATGGTACTCCTTCAGCTTCGGCTTATGCTGAAGCTGGGGCTTATATGCTTGGTAAAAATACTTATGGTATGCCTCGGAGTGGTTATAGTTATTCACATGCAGAATCAAGAGATGGAAACGAAGGCTATAAATCTCCCTTAAAAGATATTGATACGAATAGTAAATGTAATGGGCAAGGCATTTATTTCTTAACAGATGGATTTGCGAACAACTCAAATTCTGATGCTACAGAAGCATTAATGAAAAAGTCTTTTAGTTCATTGACTGAAACTGGCTTAAGTGGCGGGACAAGCAATGCTGGTTGGTCATTGATAGGTAAATTTGCAAAACATTTACGCAAAGATGAAAATATAAAAACAGCTGTAGTAGGTTTTGGTAGCCTTTTCCCAAATGGAACAACTTATGTAAAAAACCTTAAAGAAAATGAAGATGATGAGAGCGCGAAGCCTTACTATGATTGTTCTTTGTTGCCTGAGGGGGATTTAAGAAATACATGTAATTGGGGAGCTAAACAGCATAAAGAACTCCCAGCTACGGTTGGAGGTTATGGTAATGGTGGATTTTACTCTGCCCAATCTGAACAAGATATTATTAACAGTATCGTCCAATTTATCGAGGATACAACGCCTACATTTGATTCAATCGCAACAGGCTCACCTACTATTCCTGTCGATGCACTTAACCCAATCGAATTACAAGATTATGGTTATTATGCATCTTTCTTACCTAAACCACAGGATTCGACAAAAATATGGACAGGTAATTTAAATAAATATGATGTATTTAATGGTCAATTAGGTAAAAAAATAGATGCTAGCAAAATTATTCCATTAATCAAAGCTGATGGTAAATTAGATTCATCTGTACCAGGGTTATGGACTGGTGGGGTTGAAGCTAAAATTCCTTTAGGTACAAGTATTAATTCAACATCAAAAAGAACAGTCTTTACCAATCGACAAATTGATTCAAATAAGCAAGCTATTTCTAGTCAAACTTTGACGCAAGTTAATTTAGAAACCTTATTTGATGCTGATGATACAAAAGCAAAATTTAAAAATGATGAGCAAAAAAATTATTGGTTAAACGTACTAGGTTATAAAGTTGATGTTAGTTCAAATGTGACATTTGCGAGTTTGCCAACTGAAGAACGTAGAAAGTTAGGGTCGGTGATGCACTCTAAGCCAATTCTTTTAACACAATCAGGTGAAATTGATCCTACACAAACCAGTATTACTACTTCCAATCGAGAAGACTATCTTTTGTTTGGCACAACCCAAGGCGCTTTACACGTTGTAGATGATAATGGTGTAGAAAAGTTTACGTTTATACCTCATGAAATGATGAATAAACAAAAAGAAGCTTTTTTAGATGATTCTGCAAGTAACAAAGGTAACACCAATGACATTTTTTATGGGATAGATGGACAATGGACTGCTTTTACACAGTATGTGAAAGATGAAAGTGGAAAATTCACAGTTAAAAAAATTAAGAGAACATTGGACGAAAAAGAGATTGAATACTCTGGTTTGCAGTGGGTGTATGGTGGTCTAAGAATGGGTGGGCGCAGTTATTATGCCTTAGACTTATCGGATATAGATAAGCCGATACTTAAATTTCATATTGATCCAGATAGTGCACTAAATGCGGACAAGACTGATGACGAAAATAATGCTTTAGCCTATATGGGTGAAAGTTGGTCGAAGCCGACGGTAGGATATATCAATTGGGAAGGTAAAAAGACCTTAGTCATGGTTGTAGGTGGAGGTTATCATCGTGGTTATGAAAATCCTGAATACAATACTGATGATAAAGGGGTGAAAAAAGGTGCTGGAATTTATATATTTAATGCTAATGACGGAAGTTTGCTATGGTGGGGTGGAGTAAATGCTACCAAAACTAAAGGGAGTGAAGCCTATACAACCAATAGTGATATGAAATATAGTATCGTTAGTCAAGTCAATGCGATTGATCGTGACAGTGATGGTTTACTTGATAATCTATATGTTGGTGACTTAGGTGGTCAAGTATTCCGTATAGATATTAATAATAATGCTCTAAATAAAAATAATACTGTGCATAGAATTTCAAAGCTCGGCAGAGTAAAACTTGAAGTGCGACATAAACCACCTAATTAATTTAAAGGGTTTATGGAGTATATAAAATTGTCATACCATCATCTTAACTTTGAAGATCGTACTGCATTA
>NZ_BPPH01000028.1:0-31868 GCF_021602765.1 Acinetobacter sp. KAM396 | reverse complement strand
TATCGGGTGAGAGTTATCGTTTGAAGGATAAAAAAAGAATTGGGATTCAGCCCCAGGTTGAAATTTAATACGAGATCAAAGGGGTCAATTTTACTTTGCCATTTGTAAGGTGAAAGGGGTCAATTTTAGAATGCCGTTGACAATTTACTTCACACAAAGCAGTTGATCCCACTTAAAGTAGTTCTGTGTTAGCCGATCTCGTGACATATTCCATGTTCTGTTCGGCATTAAACTCGCGCCCAAGGCAATCTTGGTTTTGCCATACTTAAGATGAATCGCTTCGAGGGAATCCATCAAGGCATTGCTGACTTCGATGTGTTTCATATCAGTGAACATGTCATACACATGGTTTTCCTTTGGTTCGAGACACGTCAGAATCACGCCGCATTTCTTGAATGCTATATCCTTTGCATACAGGCCATCAATCATCGTTGTAGCGAGTTTAGAGAGCACCAATAAGTTGTCGGTAGGTTCTGGTAAAGCTAAAGATAAAGACTTGTTGTAGAAGGGCTTTGAGCTATCAAATGGGTTTGATTGAACGAAACCAATCAGACAACCACACAACAAATTATCATCTCTCAGTCTGCTAACAGCATCCATGACATACAGCGACATGGCTTCCTTGAGATCATCTATGTGATAGATCCTCTGCCCAAAGGAGCGACTAGCAATGATTTGCTTCTTTGCAGGTGGCGTATGTTCCAGTTCAATACAAGCAATTCCCTGCAATTCCAATAAAGTTCTGTGCATCACTACAGAAAATTGGTCCCTGATCATCAGAGGGGAAGCCAAGACAAAATCCATAACTGAATGAATCCCCAAGCTGTTGAGCTTCTTGGAATGCTTTCGGCCTACGCCCCAGATTTCACCAACATCTATGGCTTGATGCAGAGTTTCAGCAGAGCATGGATCCATTGAAACCAAGTTGCAAACACCATTGAAGTAAGCGTTCTTCTTGGCAATATGGTTCGCTAGTTTCGCTTCAGTCTTTGAGCGTCCAATGCCAATACATACAGGTAAACCAAGCCAAGAAAACACACGCTGACGAATCTGATGGGCATATTCAGTCAAGTCGTAATTCCCTGAATGAGCTGTCAGATCCAGAAAGCACTCATCAATTGAGTAAATCTCCTGCTCTTTGGGAGATACAAAATCAGAGAGCACCTTCATGAATCTGCGAGACATCTCTGCATACAGTGCATAATTGCTCGATAGCACCTGCACCTGATGCTGCTCTACGATGTCCTTGATCTGAAAGAGAGGAACACCCATCTTAATGCCCAAGTCCTTGGCTTCCTGAGATCGAGCTACAGCACAGCCATCATTGTTGGATAGCACAATGACTGGCTTATTGTTCAAACTTGGGTTAAAGATACGTTCACAACTGACATAGCAGTTGTTGATGTCTACTAAAGCATAGATCTTCTGGTGAGATGCTTGCATGAGCATGAAACCAATAAAGTATTAACGCTTTCTGAATGGCTTGATGACAAAAGTCACTACACCCCAAATCACCATTTCCTGCCCATCCTTTAGATGAATGTCAGAATACTCAGGGTTCTCTGCTTTAAGCCAATGGTTATGATCACCTTCAATCATGAGACGTTTCACGGTGAACTCATCGTCGATCAGTGCAATCACGATGTCTTCATGTTTGGCTTCAATGCTCCGGTCTACAATTAGTTCATCATCAATCTCAATACCTGCATCTCTCATGGAAAGTGAAGCTACTTTCACAACGAAGGTTGCAGCTTCATTTTTAATGAGGTGCTCATTCATGTCCAAAGTTTTGTCGACATAGTCCTGGGCAGGAGAAGGGAAACCAGCAGCAACCTTTTCTGAAGCCAAAGGAATATGCATAAATGTTGTAGGATCTACAAGCGTGATGGATGTCACATCATTGAAGCTTTGCTTCTCTGCCTCGTTGAGGTAATTCCTGATCTCTATGATTTTGGATACAGGTACTCTTACCGTTTTTGTAGGCTCATTATATTTGAGCTTTCTACCGGAACCATCTCGGCTTCCGCCACGACTATTGCTCATGACTCATCTACTTTTTGATTTTGTGACGTAATCAAATATATGACTGAATGTATTACAGATTCAAGACTATTTCGATAAGTGGTGAGACGTTAATGACAGCTTTTTTAATATATCTATTTCTGGCACTGTTGCAAATAGAGATTTGAGTCGATGATGTTCCCTTTAAAAAGTGCTTAGAGACCGAAAACCCTGTTGATTAGACACACTTCACCCTGAGGCTGACCATAATAAAATGACGATGCTTGTCCTTTACGTAGTGCACGCATGACTTCAATACCTTTAATTGTGGCATAAGCAGTCTTCATAGATTTGAATCCTAATGTGGCCCTGATGATTCGCTTTAACTTACCATGATCACATTCAATGACATTATTTTTATACTTAATCTGCCTGTGCTCAATATCTACTGGACATTTTCCTTCTCGCTTTAATCGTGATAAAGCATGGCCATAGGTCGCTGCTTTATCTGTATTGATGACCCGTGGAATTTGCCATTTTTTCACCGTATTGAAGATCTTTCCTAGAAAACTATAGGCTGATTTACTGTTCCGTCTAGCGGAAAGGTAAAAGTCAATCGTATGACCCTGTTGATCAACTGCACGATACAGGTAAGTCCATCGCCCCTTCACTTTGATATAAGTCTCATCCATATGCCATGAATGTAAATCTGTAGGATTACGCCAATACCAGCGTAACCGTTTTTCCATTTCTGGAGCATAACGCTGAACCCAACGATAAATTGTACTGTGATCCACATTTATGCCTCGTTCAGCGAGCATTTCTTGAAGTTCACGATAGCTGATGCCATATTTACAATACCAACGAACAGCCCAAAGAATGATTTCACCTTGAAAGTGTGTTCGGCGACAATTAGGATGACCGGTTGACGACAATTATCTTGGCCGGTTGGGTGTCACAATAGGTACCTTGTTTTCTGTTCGGAGTTCAAGGTGCCTGGACAACATATCACCCACCGACAAGAGGAGCTGTATATGCAGCATCGCCAACAAGGCATGACTCAAGAAATCGCTGCTGCGAAGTCTGCCATTTCCCCCCGCACTGCCCGACGTATTGAGCAGTCCAACACCTTACCCCGCGCTAAAGCTGATAGAGATTGGCGCACCCGCTAAGATCCACTGGAAGCCGTATGGGAAACCGATCTAGTTGTTCTTTTAAACGCTAAACCAGAGCTTACGCCTATTACTTTGCTGGAGCATTTGCAGGCGCTCTATCCAAACCAATATGACCAGCGAATTCTGAGAACATTGCAGCGTCGGGTTAAGAAATGGAAAGCACTACATGGCCCGGAGAAAGATGTCATCTTCCGCCAGCAAGCTCAACCCGGTTTACAGGGCTTCTCTGATTTTACTCATCCTGATAGCCCGATCACCATTAAGCAGCAACCCTTTGCTCATTTGCTGTATCAGTTCCGCCTCGCTTATAGCGGCTGGCGTTCCATCACTGTGGTTCAGGGTGGTGAGAGCTATTCTGCCTTATCTACCGGTTTACAGCGTGCGCTGACGCAGGCTGGTGGCTGTCCGGTGGAGCATCGCACCGATAGCCTCAGTGCCGCCAGGAACAATACGCAAAATGTCTGGACAGATGCCTATCAGGACTTGTGCGAGCATTACAACATGACGCCAACGCGCAATAACCTGGGGCAATCGCATGAGAACGGCGTAGTGGAGTGCGCTAATGGCTCATTTAAACGCCGTCTGGCGCAGCACCTGCTACTTCGCGGCCACAGTGACTTTGACAGTATCGAAGCCTACCAGGCCTTTATTGATCAAATCGTCGGCAAGCTAAACCAGCGCTCACGCAGCCGCTTTTTAGAAGAACAGCAAACCCTGCAAGCCTTACCGGAATATGATGCTGTTGATTACACCTTGCTGAGCATTAAAGTCACCCGTAGTGCCACCATTGAAGTGCGCCGGGTGGTGTACAGCGTGCCATCACGACTGATTGGCGAACGCCTGCAAGTACGGCTGTATCATAACAAACTGGTGCTCTATGTGGGCCAGCAAGTGGCGCTGACCTTGCCACGAATTTACCCGGCCCTCGGCCAAAGCCGTGCACGTTGTATCAACTACCGGCATATTATCCGCTCACTGGCCGCTAAACCGCAGGCGTTTCGTTACTCGCAACTGCGGGATGATATCTTACCTGACGACAATTACCGGCAGTTGTGGCAGTTAGTGGATGATGCGTTACCAGCACAGGATGCCTGTAAATGGATAGTCACGGTGTTATGGCTGGCGAGCGAATACGATAGCGAACAAGAGCTGGGAGAGACCTTGTTGCAAGAGGCCAGAGCCGGTCTGTTTGAAAGTGCCAAAACCATTCAGGAGCGCTTTTACACCCCGCAAAGCGCACCAGACATTAAGACAAAGCAACATAACCTGCAAAGTTATGATGCACTGCTAACGTCATTAAAGGCACAGGCGAAACACGATGTGGAGGTGCCATTTTGACTTCCTCCGTTGCATTACTGCTCAAAGAATTAAGGCTGCCGGCGTTCGTCAGGCACTATGAAAAACTCTGGCAAACCGCGGTAGAAAAAGGCTGGTCGCACAGTGACTACCTTGCGGCATTATGCGAATACGAGCTCGCAGAGCGCTTTACACGGCGCACACAAAGCTGGGTACGCGAAGGGAGGCTGGCACCGGGAAAAACCTTAAGCACTCTGGATAACAGCGTGCTCAGCCGGACAAATCAAGCGCTCATCGCCAAGTTGCACCAAGACCTGTCCTGGGCACATCACGCCGATAATATCCTGCTGATTGGCCCCAGTGGCACCGGCAAAACACACATAGCCAATGCATTGGGTTACCGGCTGATTGAGCAAGGCATACGCTGCAAACTGTTTCCAGCCATTGGCTTGGTACAACAGTTACAACAAGCCAAGCGCGAACTGGATCTGATGAGCGAGATGAGCAAGCTGGATAAGTATCAGGTGATCATCATTGATGACATTGGTTATGTGAAAAAAACCGATGCAGAAACCCAGGTACTGTTTGAATTTATCGCGCATCGATATGAAAGCGGTAGCCTGATCATCACAGCCAATCACCCGTTTAGTGCATGGGATCAGATCTTCCCAGACAGCATGATGACGGTAGCGGCCATAGATCGGCTGATCCACCACGCGACAATTATAGAATTAGAAGGAGAAAGCTATCGAAAACAACATCAGTTAAAACAAGCTGGAAGTAGGAAAAATGAGAAAACCTAACCGGCCATCATAATTGACGCGAACCGGCCAAGATAGTTGACGCCGAACAATGATTGACGATCTAACGCTCCAGAACCAAATCAGGGATCTGGCTTTAGCGAGTCGGAGCGAACCGACCGATGGTTGGCGTACCGAAGAGCTTGACCCTAAGTTGTGGAACGGTTGGCGTAAAATGATTCAGGGGGACCGGCTAGAAATCGCTGAATACGATCTGACGGCTAAGGTTAGCCAAGGGGACTCTCCTAGTGACAAGCCCGGAGTGGTTGAAGGTCTAAAACAAAGAATAAGGGCTTACAACTTTAGTAAACAAAGGACGTCATCAATAGCAGTGATATAAAAAGTTATCTTTGCCGCCCCGATAAGGCTTTACGGGGCGACTAAGTCTCACCCAACCGACAATTCCGATAGTTTCAGAATAAGCTTTGAGTTTTCTAAGATTGGAATTACTACACCACAGCACGTACTCGAGATACTACAAATAGCTTTTTGGTAGGACCGATACCGAATAAATATCCATAATACATCAGGAGAAACTTTTTTTAATTTTCTGTAACCGGTCATAAATCAGTGGCGGATAATTTGCATGATATTCACCACACTCTGGGCAATGCTCTTGTTTTAGGTACGCTTGATTGTCGAGATCTTGATAAGGAAAAACGCTGAAGAGAAGTTCGTGCTGCATAAGCGTTTTATAAAAACTCTTATGATAAGGTGCAATCTCGCTGTCTTTGATTTTGTCGAAATATAGGTCAACGCTGTTCAAAATGCTCATAATTTCTTTAACCCCGTCGAACCTTAAAATGTCGTCATCTTTGTGAATATCAACATCTAAGCTCTCTAGATCCTCAATGAAACATTTAATCGCACGTCGAGAATACAGAAGGATCATTTGCGTCTTGCCATCAACGGTCTTTTCTTGATCGTAACTAAAATTTTTGATGTTTCTTTCGACGAACATATAAAGTTCGTGAAGTTGATCTAACTCGTGCCTTAGTTGCTCCTTCGTGTTTTCTTTTTCGATTTGCTGATGAAGGATTCTATTCGCATCAATCTGGGCTTTCAGCGCTAAAAACAGAACTACTGAACCTAGTATCTGTACGAATGGGTTCGAAATACCTCCAAAAGCATCTCCTATTTCGCCATAATCCTTCAAGTAGTGAAGAGGAAGAAGAGGTAAGAATAAAGGGAGAAGAAGACAGAATACACTGCCGACGACGATGACCCAGAAAGCTATTTTGGTAACAGGAGAGTTATAGATATTCATTTTTACACCTTTTCAGAATTTTCTTTTCTGTACGCGCTAGGAGTTTTGCCAATTTTTTTCTTAAATAATTTTTGAAAGTGTTCATGTGCCGGATACCCAATGGCTTCACTCACTTCAGGAACAGATTTACCGGTTTCTTTAAGCAGCTGCTTCGCTTTTTCAAGCCGACAATAGGTTAAATAATCAAGAGGTGTCATGCCAGACAGTTTCTTAAACTTAACGCTGTAGTTCGTACGCGACATTCCAGCAATCTCAGCGAGATCGTCAAGACCCCATTTTTTATCGAGACTATGATGGATAGCTTCCAAGGATTTGCTGAGTTGCGGATTTTCGATCAATTTGAAAAATCCTACATTTTTGTTGGATTTGTACATGTGAATTCTTAACGCTTGCACGAAGATAATTTCGGTCAGCTTCCTGACTAGCGTGTTGCTTCCAGGAAGCCCTGATTTTGCTTCCTGCTCTATAATACTTAAAAGCATGGTAAGCCAAGGCGAGTGGGAGTTCTCAGTACTCTTGATATGCACGACGTTTGGCAGCGAATTTAAGAATGGATGATCGGGTCCGCCATCAAAACAAAAATGTCCGCAAACGACGTTTGCTTTGAGCTTGCTCTGATCACCATATTCCAGAACTTGAGTTTCAGTGAGGTTGGCCTTGGATCTAAATTCGACCGCGGGCTCGGCCTTGATTTTTGGTGCACTGGTCATGGTGTGCTCCATCCCTTTGAATAAAATCAAAATATCGCCTTGCTCCGCCAAAGCCTTAAGTTTAAGTTTTGGCACCTCGTACCAAAACTCGCCATGGGTCACGATGTGAAATCTCGCTAGATTCTCTTCCTGCGGGAGACTGATGCCCCAGTCTCCTGCAAATGATGTTCTATACCAGTAGCTACTAGTAAGCTCTACCTTATCTAAAATCTCACTGAGAACATCCATACTTAGCTCCTACGCAAACTGTCCAATAGGTCATGTTATACGAACTATTGAACATATTATATCTATTTTACATGCTGTAAAGTCAGTCTAGAGATGGATCCGGAAATTTGAACAACTCCTATAAGTGATATTCTGCTCCTCAAATGATGTTATAAACATCAATATATGGAGTATTTTATGGCACGTAGACCAAGAAGAAATCATTCAAACGACTTTAAAGCTAAGGTAGCACTTGCTGCGATCAAAGCAGAAAAAACACTTGCTGAATTGAGTTCTGAGTTTGATGTTCATCAAAACCAAATTATTGACTGGAAAAATCAATTGATCTCAGCTTCCTCGCAAGCTTTCGATCAATCAAAAGCTCCATCAGAACCCCCCATTGATCTTAAAAAGTTACATGCAAAAATCGGTGAGCAGGCATTAGAAATTGATTTTTTAGAAGGTGTGTTGAAGAAACTGGGCCGCTTCAACCACAAAAGTTAATCGATCACTCACTTCAGATTTCAGTATCTAAACAGGCTAAGTTACTGAAAGTCTCTCGTGGTTGTTATTATTATCGCCCAAAACCTGTTAGCTCATCAGATCTGAAACTGATGCGATGTATTGATGAATTACATATGCAATATCCTTTTGCAGGCAGTCGTATGATGCGTGATTTGTTGAATCGTCAAGGGCATCATATAGGACGACGTCATACACGTACTTTAATGAAGAAAATGGGTATTCAGGCGTTATATTGCAAACCAAATTTAAGCCAGGCTAATCAAGCTCACCGTAAATATCCATATCTGCTCAAAGGGTTGGCTATTCTGCGCAGTAATCAAGTGTGGTGTACGGATATAACGTATATCCCTATGGCAAAAGGCTTTGTTTATTTATGTGCTGTGATTGATTGGCATAGCCGCAAGGTACTTGCGCATAGGGTATCGATTAGTATGGATGTGGATTTTTGTATTTCGGCTTTAAATGAAGCAATTGAAAAATATGGATCACCTGAAATATTTAATACAGACCAAGGCAGTCAGTTCACCAGTGATGCATTTATTGATGTATTGAAATCAAATGGCATTCAAATCAGTATGGATGGTAAAGGTCGATGGATTGATAATGTGATGGTTGAAAGATTATGGCGGAGCGTTAAATATGAAGAGGTGTATCTCAAAGCTTATAGCAGTGTCACAGATGCGAAAAAGCAATTGAGTGCATATTTTGAGTTTTATAATCTGAAACGACCTCATTCGAGTCTAGACAAATTGACACCAAATGAGTTTTACTATGATCAGCTACCCCAACAAAACAAGGTGGCTTAACTAGAGCGGAATATCACTTATAAATACGCTTTTAGTTGTTCAAACAAGTGGGACCACCTCTGTCTAATCAGTAAGTGGATGAAAACTAAGGAGGCTTTATGAAACTAGATTATGTGATCGTTGCCGGAGGGTGTTTTTGGGGTCTCGAAGACCTCCTTAGGAGTCTGGACGGTGTGACGTCAACGAAGGTGGGCTACTCTGGCGGAGATTTTGATGATCCTACCTACGCCGATATTATAACAGGGAAAACGGGGCACGCCGAAGCGGTTCGCGTGGAATACGACCAAGACGAAATATCTCTCGAAGAGATTCTACATTACTTTTTCAAAATCCATGATCCGACTACGAAGAATCGCCAAGGAAATGATGTTGGCACTTCGTATCGCTCGGCAGCGTTCTATCGTGACGATGCACAGAAAGCGATTATCGAAAACGTGATTGATGAGGTCAATGAGATCGGTCGCTTCGAGAATCCCGTGGTCACGACGGTAGCCTTGGAAAAAGAGTTTTATGACGCTGAGGAGTATCACCAAAACTATTTGAAGAAGAATCCCCACGGGTACACGTGCCATTTTGAGAGAGATTAAACCATGAATCAAACGAAAGAGGAAAAAATGAAAGAACTTAAGAACGTTGTCATCTACACAAAAGACCATTGTCCGTTTAGTAAACGCGTGAAGGAGTACTTAACTTCTGAAAAAGTTGATTTTAAACAAATTCGCGTGGATGACGATCCCAAGACTTATGATGAGTTGAAGAAAAAAACCAACCTTCAAACTGTTCCGCAAGTTTTTGTGGATGGAAAATTCATTGGTAGCGCGACTGACTTCTTCGCGTGGATTGATAGCTAAAGAACAAACCCAAAAATAAAGGAGCAAATTTATGTTCAACTGGGAAAGCATTAACAACTATCTCGATAACGGCACTCCCGCTCCTCCTAGAAAAGTAGAAAAGAGCGAGGAAGAGTGGAAAAAAATTCTGACGCCCGCTCAATTTAATGTCATGCGGAAGAAAGGCACCGAGCGCCCTCACACTGGGGAACTCTGTTCATTTTATGAGGCAGGACGGTATGCCTGCGCGGGCTGCGACACTGAACTGTTTGATTCGAACGTTAAGTTTGATTCGGGAACAGGTTGGCCGAGTTTTTCTGAGCCCGTCGCCGACAACGTAATTCAATATGAACTGGACACGACTTACGGACGAAGAATCGAAGTGCTATGCAATGTGTGCGAAGCCCACTTAGGGCACGTTTTTCCAGATGGTCCTGAGCCCTCTGGGGCTCGATTCTGCATCAACTCGGAGTCATTGAAGTTTGTAGAATAATTTTTAAATCGAGGGGGTTTATGAAAGTGAACCTTTTGAAAAAAGGAGCCGTTCGTGTTGATTAAGCTGTTCGGTCATAAAGACTGCCATAAAACCAAGATTTACCAGTCGTACTTGAAAGAAAAAGGAATCGAGTTTGATTTTTTAGATGTTCACGAAGACGACGCGGCAGCTGATGAACTGCGATCCCTTTATACTACTGGAAAGTTAAATTTCCCGACAATACTGGTTGGGACAAAGAAGCTGAGAAACCCCAAGTTCAAGGATCTCGACAAGTGGTTGGAAGCTTCGATGAAATAACGAGATCTTTTTTTTGAGGATTGTAATTAGCTTAGTAAGGAGTCAGATCAATGATTATAGCAGTTGTCCGCAGTCGTGTTGCCAAGGAGCACGGTGGGGAGTTTGAAAGAAGATACGCCGAGATGTCCGCGCTTGTCGAAGCCATTCCTGGTTACGGAAGCCATGAGCGGTTTTCTTCTCCTAACGGTGAAGATGTTCTAATTGTCGAGTTCCTTACCAGAGAAGCTTTCGATGCTTGGGATAAGCATCCCGAACACAAAAAAGCCAAGATGCTTGGCAAAGACTACATTTTTGAATCGTACGACGTGAAGGTCGGAGAAGTTTTTGAACGGCACACAAAGCCGGAGGTGAAATTATGAAAACGAGAAACGTTTATATCGTAGGTGGAGCTCGGATTCCATTTATGAAATCTATGACCGCATATCGAGACGTCTCAAGTGAAGAACTAATGACGGCGAGCCTAAAGAGTTTAGTTGATAGATATAACTTGGAAGGAAAAACTGTGGGCGATGTAGCCTTAGGAGCTGTCATGCACAGCTCGGCTAACTGGAATTTGGCTCGTGAAGTCGTTCAATCCTCCGGTTTGCATCCAAACACTCCGGCATATAACGTGCAACGTGCTTGCGGAACGAGCTTGGAAAATACGATTCAGATTGCTCACAAAATTTCTAGCCACCAAATTGAAAGTGGCATTGCGGGCGGTGTTGATAGCAACAGCGATTTGCCCATTATGGTTAGTCGAACTTTCGCAAGAAAATTGATTGCGTTGAATTCTGCCAGAACGCTTGGTGAGAAAGTAAAAATCATTTTAGGAATTAAACCTAGCGATCTAAAGCCAGTGTTGCCCGCAGTGGTTGAGCCACGCACCGGAAAATCAATGGGTGAGCATTGCGAACTCATGGTTAAAGAGTGGAATATTTCTCGCCAAGAGCAAGATGAGTTAGCGCTGGCAAGTCACAGAAATGCAGCTCAAGCATATAAAGATGGGTTTTATGATGATCTCGTCTTTCCATTCCAAGGAAATAAGACCGATGGAATTTTGCGTGCTGATACAACTTTGGAAAAATTGTCGAAGTTAAAACCTGTTTTTGATAAATCAGAAAAAGGGACTTTGACGGCGGGAAATTCAAGCTCGCTCACAGATGGCTCATCCACCGTTCTTTTAGCATCAGAAGAAGAGGCAAAAAAGAATAATTGGCCCCTGTTGGCTAAGATTGTGGATTCTCATACTTCCGCCGTGGATTATGTCGCTGGCGAAGGTTTGCTTATGGCCCCAACTGTGGCGGTCAGTGAATTATTGAAGCGAAACGGCTTAAAGCTTCAGGATTTTGATTTTTACGAAATTCACGAGGCGTTCGCTGGACAAGTGCTCTGCACGATGAAGGCGTGGGAGTCTGCTGAATACTGCAAAACACGTTTGGGACGATCAGAGCCTCTCGGAAAAATTGACCGCTCGAAGCTAAATGTCCGTGGAAGTAGCATTGCCCTTGGGCATCCGTTTGCGGCTACTGGCGCTAAGATCGTCGGAGTTTTAGCAAAGATACTGCACTCAGCTGGTCCTGGAAAACGTGGCCTTATCGTCGTTTGCACGGCGGGAGGAATGGGAGTGGCTACAATTCTTGAAAGTTAGGAGAAAAATATGTCGGATCTAAAAATGAATAAAGAAGACGGTGTTGAAAGCTATGAATTTGCAACCCCTGAAGCAATCGAAGAAGCATTGAAAATCGGGAAGCTTAGTCAAACGGTTTTCGGCATGGGTTGCTTTTGGGGACCGGATTCTAATTTTGGAGGGACGCAGGGAGTAGTGCAAACACGTGTTGGCTACGCTGGAGCATCAACTCTGGATCCGAGTTACCGCAACATCAACGGACACGCCGAAGTCGTCAGAGTGATCTACGATAAAGACCAAATCAGCTACAGGGAACTTCTTGGAAGTTTTGAATCATGGTCTGTTCATGGTAGAAAGCAGGGCCAGTATCGCCAGATACTTTTTGTTTTTGATCTGGAGCAAAAACAAGTAGCTGAAGAACTGATTCAAGCGATTGGAAAGGAGAAATCTCCCGAGGTGATTGAGGCCGGAGAACAAAATGGTTATTTTTGGCCCGCCGAAGATTACCATCAAAAGCATCGTCTTCGCAGAAACAAACAGCTTGTAAGTCTTGCAGAAGTAGATTTCGGTCCTCGCTGGGATGAACATCTGTATTTTACTAAATTAAATAGTACCGATAGAAAAGGCTTCAGTCTCTCAAGCTGGCTAAAAAAGTTGTCTCCGGAAATGCAGAAAGCTTACCGAATCGGTTAATCTGAAATTGCAGCTGGCTAAAGAACTCTATTTTCTATATGTAAAGAATGTGACGATCTCCTTCACATGGAGTCCAAGAGAGCATAAAAAATCTGTGTAAGTCGCATTACCCATGTATTTGAAAGGAATAAATAATGCCAATATCAGACCAGCTTATCGACCGAAGCAAGACCTCAGTTTTTATGAGGTCTTGAGATCAGCGCAGCATGAACAGATCTCTTACAGTGTGGCGAACACACTGGTTTGATTGCGGCCTTGGGTTTTAGCTTTGTATAACATCTGATCGGCGACTTCGAGCAACTGCTTTTTGTCGTCAAATAAATCAGCGCTGGCCAAACCTATGCTGACCGTTAATTGTCGTAATAACCACTCATGGTTAGCCACTACCAGCCTTAACTTTTCCAGTGTTTTATTTGCGGACGCTGTGTCTGTGCCTGGCAGGATCAGCACAAACTCTTCACCACCATAACGGGCGAAAAAGTCATAGTTCCTGCTATGGCGCTGAAACAGAGCCGCGACTTGACTCAGTGCCTCATCTCCTGCGGCATGACCATAGCTGTCGTTAAAACTCTTAAAGTGATCAATATCAATCAATGCCAGTACAAAAGATTGTCCTGTTCTTTGCCAGCGAGCAAATTCAGCTTCAAACTTGAGGTCAAAAGCTCTTCTGTTGTTCACCCCTGTCAGCGCATCCGTCATGCTGGTATTATGTAATTGTTCGCCGACTTTTTTCAGCTCCAGTATGGCGATCACTTGTCTGGACAGAGCCTGCAAAGAGCTTATCTGCCGCTGGTTCAGCTGCTTAGGAACATGATCATAGACACAAATAGTACCAATCACTGCACCTTCGGGATCAATCAGCGGCGAGCCAGCATAAAATCGGTAGCCAGGTCCTGAAATCACCATAGCATTGGTACTGAATCTGTGATCTAAAGTAGCGTCAGGGACCACCATTACCGCATCAGGTGTTTCCATTGCATACACGCAAAAGGACTCTTTAATTAATACAGAGGTACGCGAAATACCAACTTTTGCAATTAGATTCAGCTTTGTGTCATCGGTTCGCGTCACCATAGCCACTGGTGCATCACAGATATAACACGCCAGTTCAGTGATATCCCGCAGGTTCTGATCTGCTTCAGCAGGTGCTTTTAGTGTGGTTTCTGCACTAGCTGTTTGAGCTAAACTAAAGGTCATGTACTTCTCCGTTTTTCTACTGCATTTTTCAAAGATCCTGCATAGAAAAATGAATTAAATCGTTGATTTAACTCTAGCATAGATCTGTCAGACTTGAAGTTATCTCTGTAGCAATGGTATTGTTTTGTACAATATTCGCCTGCTTGATTTGAGTTTTAGCTGTATTTATAAACTTTTGGCTTTTCCGGTCGCAGGCTCTATAATTTGCTCGTTTAAATCCAACTCTTCGTCTAACGTCATCTATTTAGTGTGCATGCGGCCTCCGGAGCATTTTCCGTGGCTTATTTTACCGAAGCATCGGGATTGCTAAATAGAGCTGAACGCTGTAATGCGCTTTCGAACTGAGCTTTCCGTAACTTCGGCATTAGTTCATGTACCTTGCTTACTGGATGTTGGTTGACGCGCAGCAGCACGTCCGTCAGATAATCGTAAACGTTAATAGCAGTGTTGACCTTGCTTTGAATGACGCCAACATGCTTAGCACCAAGCTCCGTTCAGCAGAATCACAGCCAGTTTTTCAGTTATCCCAAGTGTCACTCTCAGATTAAAGGCCGCCATACCGGATGTAGTGCCAACAAGAAAACTAAAACACAACTTCGCTGATCATCGCTGAGTGTTTATAAATCGTCTCCCATCACCGGTATCGATAAGCAGATAAGCCTGGTTATGCCATTAGCAGTTCTTGAAGCATTCCTGCTTTCAATGTCGTCAACGTGATCACGATTTGAGTTGAGATAACGACTCTGTTGCTGAAGACTCTCAGTTAATTGCCACTCACCAGATTCAAGAACAGCACCCGCTAACTCGGCACATACTGTTGCAAAACCATAAAGCGCTTGATTATCGCGGGTAAAACGCAGCGGCATCGTCTGGCCTTTTACAAGAAGGGACCATTCCAAAACTCTGTACTTACCTTTTAATCGGTTACTGACAAAAATAGTTATACTTGTACCGCTGGCGCCAACAACTAAAAAGCTCGTGATAGCTAGTCCTATCAGAGACCATAACTCTGGTTTCCCACTTAGTAACAGTGGATTAGGCAAATGACTCCTCAAAACGAGATCAGCACCAAGGGTCAGCGCTGTTTTATACACTGCTTGTTCTAATAATGGAGTTGCATTGACCAGTGACGCAACAGCATCACAACTATAAGGTTCTAGAACTGCCGTAGCTCTCAACCATTCTGTTTCATGGGCAATCGCCAACAAATTTGACCAAATTCGAACCAGTGCCGCTATATGAATGGAGTTTTCATCAGTCAGGACGGTTTGATTAAGCTGCTTATCCAGTTCCTGATGCCAGTATTGGTATTGGCTTGTCAAAAGTACAAACAACTCAGATTGAAGCAACTTATTATTAGTTACCGGTCTTATCCTATTTGACATCTCATTGAATAGTTGTATAAATTTTTTGTCTGCTTGTTGCTCACGCTTTAGCAGATCTTGCTGTTGTTGAAGCATCTGTAAATCGTATTCAATGGCCTGCTTAAAAAGTGTGAGTAAGGAACAGTGTTGTGATGCCCGATCTGGGCTTGAAAAGTCCAACATACACAAAGTACCGAAAGTTTTTCCGCTAGGCCAAAGCAATGGCAGGCCATAGTAATAACTAAAGCCTGCTGCAAATGTTGGGTTATTGTTTTCATATCGGGTACCGATTGCATTTTCAACTAGTAATGGCTGGTTACTGGAAATGACTTGGGAACAATAAGTGTTAAGTGCCAATGGAACAGGTTCACCGCAATAAAAAGTTGGTACTGACACACTGCCAACAGCCTGACAAATTTCGTTTTTATCTAATCGATTAATCAGCACACAAGGCACTTCCGCGACTTGAGCCATCGAGTTTACAATGCCTTGCCAGCGCTCTAGGAGCAGAGCGGTTTCTATGCTCAAATCTACTGCCATTTGTTCCCTCAGTATTTAAATAGTCCCCTTTTGCATCATTCGATCTTGTTTATCTCAGAGTATCAAACAGGAAACAAAGTGATTGATGTCAATCAGGGAATTAGCAGCATTGATGCATTAAGCGGCGCACATACACTCTAAGTAAAGTGCTTAAGTCTGATTATGGCAAGAAATTGTTACTTTGTCAGGGATAGTCAACACTTTATTAGCGAGAGACTTGCTTGGCTGACATTTAAGACAAATCGCGAGATTCCAAATCTGCCACCAACAGTCGGAACTGAGTAACTCACTTGAGCTTTAAAAAGTAAAGCATTGAAATATTTATGGTATTTATACATCCTACCTAGCTCACAGCAGAGTTTAGCATCGTGCATTAATATGACCTTACACTAAAAATACGTACTAGTTGACGTCTATCAAACTCGTTTACGAGATAGTGTAGTGGTCGACAAATTTTGGCCACATCGTTATTGCCTAATAACCGATGCTCTCTTTAAATGCGAAATGAGTAGTGCACGCATTTTTAGCCTTTTGGCAAAACGTTGATGTCTCGAAATTTTCAAGCGCTGTGCCTTGTTTATTTTCAGAAACGTCTGCTTTCAGTGAGTTCCTGATGCTCGGGCGCTCTAAATTATGGGTATAGACAATCTGATTTGCCCTATATTTGCAGTTTTTCGTGAACCCTTAATTTCACAACTCTTTTAATCTGATATCCAAAGTCTGCATCCATACATAGCCCCTACGTAAACTGTCTAATAAGTCACATTATACGAACTATTGAGCATGTTATATCTATTTTACATGCTGTAAATTCAGTTCCATTAGTAAATAGATAAAAACCAAGGAGGCTTTATGAAAAATAAATAATGTGATCGTTGCCGGAGGGTGTTTTTGGAGTCTCGAAGACCTCCTTAGAAATCAGGACGGCGTGACGTCAACGAAGGTGTGTAGTGGCACTGAAATGGCGACTGCGCAAGACGTGAAGATGAGCTGTCTGATAGCAACGGATTATCAAGCAGAACCTTCTTAAATACAATTTATTCCACGCCAATACAGCGTGCTGTCTTTCAAATCACTAGGAGAAATTTATGTCACGTTTGAACACCCCTACCACAATCGACGCCGCGCCTACTGCTACCCATACCTCACTCAAGGCTGTGGAAAAACAACTGGGCCGCGTTCCTAACATGTTCCGCGTCGTTGCCAACAGCCCTGCTGCGCTGACTGGCTACCTGCAATTGAGCGCAGCATCAGCACAGGGCGGCTTGGGTACAGCGACTCTTGAGCGTATTGCCCTAGCCGTCGCTGAGATCAACGGCTGCGATTATTGCCTTGCTGCCCATTCCTTCCTAGGCCGTAAGGTGGCCAAGCTTGATGATGCTGAACTCACTGCCAACCGCAGCGGTGCATCAAATGACCCTAAGGCCGACGCAGCCGTGCGTTTTGCTGCCGCCGTAGTCCGCCAGCGCGGGCAAGTCAGCAATGACCAGGTCCAAGCGGTGCTGAACGCTGGCTACAGTGATGCACATGTAGTGGATATTCTGTTGGCTGTTGCCCTGAACACTTTCACTAACTACGTTAACGAAGTGACACAGACCGAGGTCGACTTCCCGGCCGTTCAACCACTAGGCATTGATGTCTAATCCATTGGTGCTCAACTACAGCAATTACCTAAGTTAGGTTCGACTCGAGTAAACATATAGTTTTTCTCAAGAGTCATATCATTTTAGTGGGCTACATAGAGTGAGTCCACATGGCTAAAAATAATTGGAGATATAAGATGACTATTCCCGAAATTGAAAATGGTGTCCAGACTACCAATACCCTTAGTAATAATCTCGGTGCAAAAATCACTAAGTTTGGTATAGGTGGCATCTACGTTGCCATGACGATAATATATTTGTGGTTTGGTGGCATGAAATTCACTAGCTACGAAGCAAACGGTATACATGGTTTTGTTAGTAATAGCCCTCTGCTTTCGTGGATGTATAGCTTCCTCAGCATTCAAGGATTCTCAAATTTTCTGGGTGTGCTTGAAATTTCAGTTGGCCTGTTAATCGCTGCACGAGTTTTCTCCCCTAAGCTCGCAATCTTGGGCGGTGTACTTTCAACCGGACTCTTTTTTACGACATTGTCGTTCATGCTGACTACACCCGGTGTTTTTGAGGCATCTCTTGGGTTTCCTGCGATCTCTGTGGTTCCTGGCCAGTTTTTGCTAAAAGATTTAGGCTTGTTTGTCGTGTCTATATTTATCGTAGGTACATCACTTACAGCACTGGAGCACAAAAACAAATAAGCCTCACCCGAAACAACTATAAGTTAGATGGCTCCTAAACACATTAGAGAGCCTTTATTTTTATCTTTTAAGTGCTTCAAGTACGTGCCTTACTAGAGGCTGTTGATCTTTGAGTGAAAAATGAACGGCATAGCAACAAGGTATAATGGTTTCGCCAAAAATCAAAAATACCACCGAGAACGGACGTTGCTATGCCAAGGACAATGCTAACAGATAACGCCTAGGAAGCCCTAAAGCAAATACTTAAAGAGACAGGGCGTGTTTACAATAAATATGAACACCGAAATACACTGGAAGGCATACTTTATCGTATGCGCACAGGCATTCAGTGGCGAGATTTGCCTGAAAGATTCGGTCGTTGGAACTCTGTATTTAAGCGCTTTAACCTTTGGTCAAAGAAAGGTGTGTTACAAAAATGGTTTCAAAGCATATCGTCCGATAATGATCCAGAATGGTTGTTTATTGATGGAAGTATTGTCAAAGCGCATCAAGACAGTAGCGGAGCCGCAAGCAGTTCAGATGAAGCGATAGGAAAAAGTCGGGGTGGGAGTTCTACAAAAATTCATCTCGCTGTAGATAGCGGTGGGCTTCCCGTTTATTTTGAAATATCGGGTGGTCAGATAAATGACATTGGTTATGTGAAAAAAACCGATGCAGAAACCCAGGTACTGTTTGAATTTATCGCGCATCGATATGAAAGCGGTAGCCTGATCATCACAGCCAATCACCCGTTTAGTGCATGGGATCAGATCTTCCCAGACAGCATGATGACGGTAGCGGCCATAGATCGGCTGATCCACCACGCGACAATTATAGAATTAGAAGGAGAAAGCTATCGAAAACAACATCAGTTAAAACAAGCTGGAAGTAGGAAAAATGAGAAAACCTAACCGGCCATCATAATTGACGCGAACCGGCCAAGATAGTTGACGCCGAACATGTCAGAATTATCTATAAAAATTGGGAAATTAATCCGTAATAAAAGAATAGAGTTAAACATGACTCAAGAGTTCTTGGCCCTACAGTGCTCTATAGATAGGAGCTACATGGGAAGAATTGAGCGTGGGGAAGTAAATCTAACTGTCGAAAAACTATATGAGATTGCAAAAATATTGAAGATTCATCCTCAACACTTATTACCGAACTTTTAGAAAATTAATTATTTAACAAAAGGTTATAAATTAAATAAAAAACGTAGATAATCTACTGTAATTTTAATTGACATAGTACTATCAGCAACATAATATGCTATTTAGCTGGTTTGAATAGATGTTCTACTGCAAAAAATAAGGATGACAGGTGGCCGCCTGTCATCGAGTTCAAAACCATTAACACGACTAAATATTAGGAGTTCAGAACAAATGAAAGTATATCAGATCAATTATGACCTGCGTAAACAACGTAACTATGATGAGCTTTATGAAAAAATTAGGTCTCTAGGCAATTGGTGTCATCCACTGGAGTCATGTTGGTTAATTGTCTCTGAAAAAACACCATCACAAATTGCAGAGGAATTATTCAAAGTCATGGATGGTAATGATGGCTTATTAGTGACTCGCTTACAAAATGAGGCAGCTTGGTACAACCTTGATTCAAAGGGAATGAAAGATGTTACTACTTGGCTTAAAGAAAACTTAGGCAAAGCTTCTTAAATATGTGAGCCAAGGATGGCTCAATCCCTTTCTGAGTAAATATTTATGGCAAAGTTAAAGAGATTCTTAAAACTGAGCGACCTTACAGAGATTCGTACAGGCTTTACATTTCGAGAAAAGATCGAGGAAGTTGAGTCTGGCAATGCCCACGTATTGCAGATCAAAGACATTCGTAACATAGCAACGGATACATGTAGTTATACGCTTTTTGCAGATGCTTTACCGCAAATTGATTGGCAAGGTAAAGATAACGCAATCGTGTCGCCTGAGTCTGTGTTGCTGCCCTGTCGTGGAGAGTATCTCAAGGCACATTATTTTGTAGGCAATCAAGATCAATCAAAAGCATTACCCTTAATTGTGAGTAGCCAGTTTTTGATAATAATGCCAAATCAAAATGTAGTGCCTGAATACTTATGCTGGTACTTAAACCAACCTCATGTGCAATACGAGTTACGGAAAGAAAGTCAGGGCTCTAAGATGCCAATGCTTAGCGTATCTACAGTCAACCAGTTTGAAGTTGAAATCCCTAGCTTGGATATTCAGCAACGCATAATCGAATTAAACCGTATTTGGGAGCAAGAGCAGATCTTGACCCAACAATTACTTAAAAATCGTGAACAAATGATGATGGGCATGTTTAAACAACTGCTCCAAGGAAACAAATAATGGTTACTCAAATCAATCAAGATACCGTCAATAAAGCCCTTTGGTCGGCATGTGATGTATTCCGTGGCACGGTGAGTGCAGATACCTACAAAGACTATATTTTGACGATGTTATTCTTAAAGTACATCTCTGATGTATGGCAAGATCACTACGATAATTATAAAAATGAACATGGCGATGAACCTGAGCTCATCGAAGAATTAATGAAAAGCGAGCGTTTTGTCCTGCCTCGTGAATCAAATTTCTATACCTTGCATGAGCGTCGCTTTGAACCCGGCAATGGTGAACGTATTGATATGGCTTTGCATGCACTTGAAGAAGCCAATGGTACAAAGCTCAAAGATGTAGGCAAAAGCGTTTTCCAAGATATCTCGTTTAATACCGATAAATTGGGTGAAGAAAAACAAAAGAATACGATTCTGAAAGACTTACTTGAAGTGTTTGCTTCTAAGGATTTAGATCTGAAACCAAGCCGTGTAGGTTTACTTGATGTGATTGGCAACGGTTATGAGTTTTTGATTAAAAATTTCGCCGCGAGTGGTGGTCAAAAAGCAGGTGAATTCTATACACCACCTGAAGTATCGGACTTAATTGCAGAGTTACTTGACCCACAAAAAGGCGACAGCATTTGTGACCCTGCCTGTGGTTCTGGCTCACTATTAATGAAATGTGGTCGTAAAGTTGTAGCGAATCACGATAGCAAAGAATATGCACTTTATGGGCAAGAAGCGATTGGTTCAACTTGGTCATTGGCGAAGATGAACATGTTCTTGCATGGTGAAGATAATCATAAAATTGAGTGGGGAGATACCATTCGTAATCCAAAATTATTGGATAAAAATGGCGACTTGATGCTGTTTGATATCGTGACCGCAAACCCACCATTCTCATTAGACAAGTGGGGTTATGAGCAAGCTGAAAATGATAAGTTTGATCGTTTCCGTCGTGGTTTACCACCAAAGACCAAAGGTGATTATGCGTTTATCTCACACATGATTGAAACGCTAAAACCTGTTACGGGTCGTATGGGTGTTGTGGTTCCACATGGTGTGTTATTCCGTGGTTCGTCTGAAGGGAAGATTCGTGAGAAGTTGATAAACGAAAACTTGTTAGATGCGGTGATTGGTTTACCTGAAAAGCTCTTCTACGGTACGGGTATTCCTGCTGCGATTTTAATTTTCAAAAAGCAAAAGTCTGATGATTCGGTTTTGTTTATTGATGCAAGCCGTGAGTTTAAGTCAGGTAAAAATCAAAACAACTTATCTGAAGAGAATATTGCCAAGATTATTGCAACCTATCGAGCTCGTGAAAGTGTAGATAAGTATGCGTATTTGGCGACTTTGCAGCAAGTCAAAGACAACGATTACAACCTGAACATTCCTCGTTATGTGGATACCTTTGAAGAGGAAGCTGAGATTGATTTGGTTGCTGTACGTGCTGAGCGTGAGCAGTTAAAGACTCAACTTGCTGAGCTTGAAGTGCAAATGGCGAAGTATTTAGAGGAGCTAGGTTATGTCAATTAATAAAATAACGCCTTTAGATACTTTTGTTAGTAATGATGCTCCTATTTGTTATGGCATTTTGAAGCCGGGTGATCACTATGAAGGTGGAATTCCTGTAATTAAAGTAAAGAATATTATAGGCGGCGTAATTCTAGAAGATGATTTACTCAAGACTACGCCTGAAATTCATGCACAATATAAGCGAGCCGAAGTAAAAGAAGGCGATATTTTATTGACGATACGCGGCACTACAGGACGTGTTGCGATTGTGCCTAACTCATTAAATGGTGCAAATATAACGCAAGATACGGCAAGAATTAGAGTTTCATCAAATGATGATTCACTTTATATATTTTATGCGTTGCAATCATTTAATGTTCAGCAACAAATTACTTTGAATACAGTCGGCCAAGCTGTCAAAGGTATTAATATTGCTGAAGTTAAAAAGTTAAAAATTTATCATCCAATTCTAGATGAACAAAAGGCAATCGCCCAAATCCTTTCAACTTGGGACCAAGCGATTTCGGCTACTGAAAAACTGCTTGAAAATAGCCAACAGCAGAAAAAAGCATTGATGCAACAATTGCTCACAGGTAAGAAACGTTTGCTTGATGAGGCAAGATCAAGATTTAATATTTCTTGGGAAAAACATCGTCTAGGAATATTCTTGAAAGAAGAGAAGCAACGTAATAAAGATAATTCAATATCTCGTGTGCTAAGTGTGACAAATCATAGTGGATTCATTTTACCTGAAAATCAGTTTTCAAAGCGTATTGCGAGTGACGAAGTTTCGAATTACAAGGTAGTTAGGCAAGGACAGTATGGTTATAACCCATCACGTATCAATGTGGGGTCTTTTGCAAGGCTAGATCAATTTGAAAATGGTTTATTAAGTCCGATGTATGTTGTTTTTAGCATTAAATCTGAAAATTTAGATAGTGATTTTTTCCTTTATTGGATGAAGTCTAATGAAGCTAAGCAACGAATCAATAACAGTACTCAAGGTTCTGTTAGGGATTCTGTTGGATTTGATGCTATTAGTAGTTTCGTTCTTAAGTTACCTGAGATACAAGAACAACGAAAAATTGCTAAAGTCCTTTCTTTCGCCGATCAAGAAATTGAAACTTTGCAGAAAAAACTCAATTGTTTAAAGCAAGAAAAAAAAGCACTCATGCAGCAATTGTTAACAGGTAAACGTCGGGTGAAATTAGGAGAATTGAAATGAAACTTGGTTTTTTCTTTGGTGCAGGTGCAGAGATTAGTTATGGGCTGCCAAGTGGAGGGAAATTTGCTATTGATCTATTTAGACAAGACCCTAGTCCATTTCGAACCGCTTTCCGACATCAGTTGCAAACCATTGATGTTATGTCAACATATGCTACAGATTGGTTACCGCAGGGCTTTAAGGAAAAAAGGATTCATGCGTTTGGACGAAGTGAGTTTACGTGTTTGATTGAATCATCAATTGAATATCGTCGAACTGAAATTATTAGACGATTAAATCAATTTGATTCTGAGTGTGATGCAGCAATGTCTACACTAGGGATTAGTAGAGAGTTACTAGAACAGAAATTTTCGGAGGTGGTAGGTAGTTCCATTGGAGACCGTGTTTATACACATGCTATTAAATTGAATGAATTATTGGCTAAAGATGTGAATTTATTTGGCTCAAATTATTATTCAGCAATGCTTGATATTGTGAAAAATAGTGATAATAGCGATGATCTTAAACGGTATGTTACGGCTTTTTTACAGTTATTGGTTGGGGCTCATGGTCAAGATCTTGTTTGCAAGTTAAACCAAGAATTGTTTGAAACAGCACCAGATGATTTACCAATTTTTGATGATATTTCAGGTATGTTTCGTTTGGAGTTCAATCGTATTGGTTCAACGGCACTTGAATTGCTTCTAGAAGAAAATCGAAGTTTTGGTACTGCTGACTCAGATACTGGACTAAGTTTGTTCTGTGCAATTGCACAAAATGTGCTTGAGAGTATATTTACCACAGTTTTAGATTATCAGAAGTTAATAGATGATCATTTTCGTTATTTATTTTCTCCAGAAACTGATTGGGCTAAGTTTACCAAGATGGTTATATTTTTGAAAATTGCACGAGATTATATTCAAAGTCAAGCTCCTGATATATCTACTATCTCATCAGAAGGTTATTATCATGATTTAGCAGATTTTGTTAATAATCATGAATTTTCAGCTATTGGCACTGCAAATTATAATAGTTTATTGGCTCCTATTTTTGAGCAACAAAAGATGTCAATTCCTGAGGTGATTCACCTTAATGGCTGTGTGCATGATTATTATAATCCATATAAAAATACTGTTGTAACTTGTGAAAATACGGACGAATTGGATCAATCCCAAATCTATGTACCATTTATTTTGACGCAGAGTGGATTAAAACCTTTAACTTCTGTGACTATGTCAAGGCGTTATGTACAGCTATTTGATGCTTACAACGATTCAGATGCTATCGTGGTTGTAGGGTTTGGTTTTAATAAAGATGACAGCCATATCAATGGATTGTTTCGTGAGCTAATTGAAAGTTACGGGAAAAAACTTTTTGTAATTAGTCGAGATGTAGATGGTTCGGCTGAGCAACAACAACGTGATTTACGAAAAAAACTGAGAATTTCTAACAGTTATAGTAAATCAGTTGTGGTTGTGCCAGTTAATAGTAATACACGATGTATTGGAGAGGAGCTTTGGGTTAATTATGTAATTTCTATGTTGAAACCTGATGATATACAAGAAGCCAAGCATGGGAAATGATCTTATCCTTTACACCACCGATGACGGACAATCTCAATTTGTACTGCGTGAGTTAGGTGGACAATTGTGGCTTACACAATTAGAAATAGCTGAGCTTTATCAAACCACTAAGCAAAATATTAGTAAACATATAAAGGCTATTTTGGACGAAGGCGAATTATTGCCCGAAGCAGTTGTCAACTTTCAGTTGACAACTGCCAGTGATGGTAAAAAATATCAAATGCAATTTTATGCCTTAGCAATGATTATTGCGATTGGCTATCGAGTGCGCTCAACACGTGGCACACAATTTCGCCAATGGGCAACGCGTACCATTGGGGAGTATTTGCAAAAAGGTTTTGCAATAGATGATGAACGATTAAAAAATCCACCTGTGGGAACAGTCCCAGCACCTGACCACTTTGATGAATTACTAGAACGTATCCGAGATATACGGGCAAGTGAGCGACGCGTTTATCTGCGCGTTCGGGAAATTTTTGCATTGGCTGCCGACTATCAACCATCATTTAAAGAAACCACACAATTTTTTCAAGTCATTCAAAATAAACTGCATTTTGTTTGTACTGGCCAAACCGCTGCTGAAGTTATTTATCGTCGAGCAGATGCTAAGAAAATTCACATGGGGCTAAGTAATTTTAAAGGTAAAAAAATTAAAAAAAATGACGTTACTGTCGCTAAAAACTATTTAGAAAAAACTGAAATCGAAGAACTCAACCGTATCGTTACTATGTGGCTAGACTTTGCCGAAGATCAGGCAAAAAGACGCAAACAAATATTCTTGAAAGATTGGCAGCAAAAGCTAGATCAATTTTTGCAGTTTAATGATCGTAACGTGTTGGCAAATCATGGCAGTATTAGCAGACAGCAGGCAAATGAAAAAGCTTATATTGAGTTTGATGTTTATAGTGTTCAGCAAAGGGAATTGAGAGAAAAGCAGGGTGAGCAAGATATTGCTGAATTACTGCAATGGTCAAATAAGGATAAGTCATGACGCTGTATAATCCTAAATTCCAAGAAGAATACAGCGCCAAGCTGCCAGCTCTGACTTTGCTGTGTAATTTGGGCTGGTCATTCCTCCCGCCATCGCAGGCGCTGGCTGCTCGTGATGCTAAACAAGACCAAGTTGTTCTACGGCAAATTTTACGTGCTGAATTGGCAAAACGCAGCTTTACATTTGCGGGTCAGGAATATCCAATTTCAGCAAAATCAGTAGATAATTTGATATCAGAAATTTGTAGTCCTGCTTTGAATGAAGGGTTACTTACAGCCAATGAAAAAATCTATAACCATTTGTTCTACGGTATTCCTGTAACTGAATTTGTAAATGGAAAGAAGGTCAGCCCAACGATTCCATTGATTGATTGGCATAACATCCATAATAATGACTTTTCATATACAGAAGAATTTGCTGTAACACGTTCAGGTGGAGTAGATACACGTAGACCCGATATCATTTGCTTTGTAAATGGTATTCCTTTAGTTGTGATTGAAGCAAAACGCCCTGACAGTCAGGCAAAGAAAGGTCCAACAATTAATGAAGGTATTTCTCAGACACTTCGTAATCAGCGACCTGATGAAATTCCACATCTGTTTGCATATAGCCAACTGATACTCTCTATAAATGGGCATGAAGGTCGTTACGGCACATGTAATACCCCTGCAAAATTTTGGGCTGCATGGCGAGAAGAAGATATTTCTGATGCAGAAATGTATGCGCTTAAAAATAAGAAATTAAGTGCTTCTCAAAAACAGAGCCTATTTTCTTATCGTCCAGTTGATGACTTAAATTGGTATGAAAACCTAATTGCAGGTGGAGACTTAGCTGTTACAGGTCAAGATCAACTGCTGATTAGTCTATTAAAGCCTGAACGCCTACTTGAAATGGTTCGCCTATATACGCTTTTCGATAAGAAAGCAGGAAAAATTGTTGCTCGTTATCAGCAAATCTTTGGTATCAAACGACTTATTGAGCGTATTAGTACGAAGAACAGCAAAGGTGGTCGTGAAGGTGGTGTGATTTGGCATACAACAGGCTCAGGTAAATCTTTTACTATGGTCTTTCTCAGTAAAGCCATGATCTTACATGAAACTTTAAAAAAATGCCGTATTTTGGTTGTCACTGACCGTGTCGATTTAGAAGATCAACTGAGTAAAACCTTTGTATCAGGTGGTGAACTGGCAGGAAAAAAAGACAAGCAAAATGCCATGGCGACTTCAGGCAAACGCTTGGCTGAACAAATTGGTAAGGGTACAGAACGAATCATGTTCTCTTTGATTCAGAAGTTTAATTCTGCAACCAAGCTTCCTGAATGTGTTAACACAAGTTCAGACTTCATTGTCCTGATTGATGAAGGGCATCGAAGCCAAGGTGGTGAAAACCATGTACGTATGAAACTCGCACTGCCAAATGCGGCATTCGTGGCATTTACAGGTACACCATTGCTTAAAGATGAAAAGACCGTTAACAAGTTTGGACCTATTGTTCATGCTTATACAATGCAAAGAGCCGTAGAAGATAAAACCGTAACGCCTTTGCTCTATGAAGAACGAATTCCTGATTTAGATGTCAATGAACGAGCGATTGATACGTGGTTTGAACGGATAACAGAAGGTTTAAATGATCAGCAAAAAGCAGATTTAAAACGTAAATTTGCGAGAAAAGGTGAAATTTATACTGCGGATGATCGTATTCGCCTGATTGCGTTAGATATTGCCAATCACTTTGTGAAAAATATTGATGATGGTTTAAAAGGACAGCTTGCTTGCGATAGCAAGGCTTCAGCGATTAAGTATAAAAAGTACTTGGATGAAGCAGGCTTGTTTGAGTCTGCTGTGGTGATGAGCCCACCTGATAGTCGTGAAGGAAATACTGATGTTGATGAATCGACTACCCCTGAAGTGACCCAATGGTGGAAAGACAATGTCGGCACTCAGGATGAGCAAACTTATACCAAACAAGTAATTGAGCGTTTTGAAAAAGATGATTCGCTTAAATTGCTGATAGTGGTGGATAAGCTCTTAACAGGTTTTGATGAACCTAAAAATGCTGTTCTTTATATTGATAAAAATTTAAAACAGCACAATTTAATTCAAGCAATTGCGCGTGTAAACAGACTTCACCCATTGAAAAAGTTTGGTTTATTAATTGATTATCGCGGTATTTTAAAAGAATTGGATGCCACAATTCTTGATTACCAAGATCTCGCTGCTCGTACCCAAGGTGGTTATGATATTAACGATCTTACAGGCTTATATACTCAAATGAGTTCTGAATACAAACGATTACCTCGTTTGTATAAAGCACTTTGGGCAATTTTTGCTGATGTTAAAAATAAAAATGATCCAGAGCAGTTACGCCAAGTTTTAGTTCCTCGTATTGAAGAACGTAAGGGTGAGTTAGTCGATATTCACTTAAAAGTTCGTGATGATTTTTATGAAGCACTTACAGAGTTTGCAAGTTGTTTAAAAGTTGCGTTGCAGTCAGCAACCTTCTTTGAAGATAAAAGCTTTTCTGATGCAGATCGTCAGCACTACAAAGAAACAGTCAAACTATTTACAAGCTTGCGTCAAATTGTGAAACGAGATGCTGGGGAGACTGTTGACTACGATCAGTATGCAGAGCAAGTCAAAAAACTGATTGATAAGCATGTTGTGGGCATTGAAGTTAAGGACCCTGATGGGGTTTATGAAGTTGGCAAGATGGGTAAAATAGCTCAGCCTGAAGATTGGAGTGAAGAGAAAACACGTAATGAAACGGATATCATTAAAACTCGTGTAACTAAGATGATTGAGCAACAATTGCGTGATGATCCTTATGCTCAGGAGGCTTTCTCTAAGCTGTTACGTCAAGTCATTGAAGAAGCAGAGAAAGAGTTTGATCACCCATTGAAGCAACACATGTTGTTTAGAGAGTTTGAAGAACAAGTTGAAGCTCGTCGTTTAGATGAAATTCCCGATGTGTTCAGTGGTAATAAGCATGCTCAAGCTTATTACGGGGTCTTTAAGAAGCTATTACCTGAAGCATTCTCGATAACAAATCAACAGAATCAAGATAAGTGGATTGAACTCGCTTTCGAGGTTGATCGTTCTGTGATGAGCTCTGTGGCTGAAAACTCCATCAATCCGCAAAATATTGAAGCGGATATCCGTAAAAAATTATTACCTCAGATGTTCCGTGAATGTAAATCCAT
Organism: Acinetobacter sp. KAM396; assembly: GCF_021602765.1. Classification (NCBI taxonomy): domain Bacteria; kingdom Pseudomonadati; phylum Pseudomonadota; class Gammaproteobacteria; order Moraxellales; family Moraxellaceae; genus Acinetobacter; species Acinetobacter sp. KAM396. The sequence goes on along the minus strand of NZ_BPPH01000028.1, from coordinate 2,962 downwards.
TGGGAGTGGTATGGATCAAGCAAAAAAAATTGTAGAAATGATCGTACAAATTACTCGGGTTGGTTTAAATGGGCTCTAGGATGAATACGCTGCCAGAGAGAAAGTTAAGCATTGTTTATGGTGATGAAATTATTGATTTTGAGGTGCTTGAAAGTCCTAGTCGTACTCAAAAGATACTGATTAAAGTCTATGCTGATTGTCGGGTGGTTGTATCAACACCGTTAAATACAGATGATCAAACAATTATTGAAGCGGTAAAGCAGCGTAGTCGTTGGATCTATAAACAATTACGAGAGTTCCGTGAACAAAGTAGATTTATCACGCCTCGCAAATATAAAAGTGGTGAAAGCCACTTTTATTTAGGTAAACAATATCAATTGAAAGTGATTCATGATGATACCAAGCCAAAAGGTGTAAAACTTCTAAGAGGAAGATTGGAAGTAAACACCTTGGATATGGGTCTTGAAAGTATTAAATCTTATTTAAATGAATGGTATAGAATCCGAGCAAAAGTCATATTCGAAGCACGTTTGCAACATATTCTAGAACAAGCTTTATGGGTTGAAAATTACCCTGATATTCGTTTGATGACCATGCGAACACAGTGGGGAAACTGCTCCCCATCAGGTTTACTTACGCTCAATCCTCATCTAGTTAAAGCGCCTACAATCTGCATTGATTATGTGATTCTGCATGAACTTTGTCATTTGGTTGAACATAATCATAGTGAGCGTTTCTACCAACTATTGAATCAAGTTATGCCTGATTGGGAGGTAGTGAAAGAGAGATTAGATAACATGGCTGTGAAGTTTTTTGATATTTTATAACAAGTTTGTTTCAGCGGTGGAAATTCGGTAAGGGGGAACTCTTCCATATAATTTATAAACTGATTAAGGTATGTGGCATAAGTGAGCTTAAATTTAAAATATTGTAATTACAAAACAGCAACTTATACATAAAATATCAATGAATGGCTTTTCAGGAAGTTTGTGCAATGTAAGCCTATCGTAAGCTATAAAAAGGGAAATTTAATATCTCCCTTATAGATTACAAATATGAAAGCTGTATTTGAGATGCAAAAAAAAGCTTTTGCTCTAATTCCTCATTCCACAGTCCTTCATCTTCCATACCTTGTTTTATATTTTTGAATATATCATCAGATAAGGTAACAGTAGATGATATAGCTGAATATTGAGCTTGAGGTAAGCATTCATTCAATAAACCTTTCATAGTATTGATCAGTTTATTTCGCCAAATAGTTGTTCGTTTTGATTTATATTGCTCAAATTGATCTTCGGCAACGGAAAGAAGTTCTTGTATTTTTTCACCAATATCAAAACGAACTTGTACCCACGAATTTCACTTGCTAATGGTGAATTTTTTACAAACTCATACAGGGCGTGTTATGTAATTATTTGAAGTTAATTGCTAGTCATGGTTTATTGCCGGCATATATAATGAAATATTAATTAATTGCTTATGTTATCGTAGGGTTGGGTTGATATGCCTATTTTATGAGCGAATTAAAAGAAGGACGGCAATGATCGATGAAGACTATTTCAAATACAGAGAAGCCAATTTATTAGCTCAATGGGATAAAAAACTTGCCACGGTACTAAAAATTCAAGAACTTGAGGCAGAACTCAAAGAATTTAGCTATATCCAAACATGTCGCAAAGATAAAAATACAGCAAGCTATGCACGTTTAGAACGTAGTATAGAAGGGTTTAGAAACCGCATAGCCCGCTTAAAAAAACAACTTTATACGACCTAATCATCATTTTTAACAAAGCAGTGTTAGTACACTAAAATGATTGAATAGCTTAGGTCAATCACTGAACTTTAGTCAGATGTTTAGATGTTCTCACCTCGAATCACTTGCTAGTATCTCGAGAGAAAATTCTATTTGTATTTATTACTGTTTTTAGAAAACTATCAGTGTAAATTTACGGTCAAAATAGCCATAGATCTTTTATTAATTTAACGTAATATTCTGTTTATGTAATTTTAATATTTATATTTATTTATAAAACAATAAATTATTTAATTTTTATTAAATATAGGTATATATATCCATACAATACTGAGAACGATGGATTCAAATATAACGACACATTTACACATTCTTCTTGGTTATTATTTATTAAAAATCGCTTGGAAGTCGTAAAGGATTTGCTCAAAGAAGATGGCCTGGTTTTCATTCAATGTGATGACAATGAACAAGCATATCTAAAAGTTTTAGCAGATGAAGTCTTTGGTCGTGAAAACTACTTAAACCAAGTTTCAGTAAAAATGAAACAAACGTCTGGTGCTTCTGGTGGTGGCGAAGACAAGCGCCTGAAGAAAAATATCGAATATATTTTGATTTACACCAAAAATATGAATAGTGAGAATGGTTTTAAAAAGTTCAACGATTTCTATGACGAAGTAGAATTGTTTGAATATCTAGAAACCATGAAGCAGCTTAAAAAGAGCTGGAAGTATACGCGTATCTTAAAAAGCGTTGGTACCAAAGAGCACATTAAGACATTAACAGATGGTTCAGGTGAGCCGATTGAGGTTTATACGCATAAAGGTGTGGTTCTAGAGCCGATCAAAAAGGTGATGGAAGAAGAAAACCTGACTGAAGCTGAATGCTATCTGAAGTACTTTGATAAGATTATGCGCGACACGAATGCTCAAAGCTCAATTAGAACACGCGTGATGGAAGGTGTAACCGGGGATCATGAGCTATTAAGCATTGAATATGTGCCTAGATCTGGAAAAAACAAAAATAAGGTAACGACTGTCTATTACAAGGGTGCCAAGTGCGATCAAATTGCTTGGTTGAGTGATATTGCGGTCAAAAGAGAGAGATGGATCCGTAAATTTGAACAACTCCTATAAGTGATATTCTGCTCCTCAAATGATGTTATAAACATCAATATATGGAGTATTTTATGGCACGTAGACCAAGAAGAAA